>JANXWQ010000459.1 GCA_025351065.1 Chthoniobacter sp.
CGAGGTCGCGGATGAGGCCGTCGTGCAGGGTGTAGGCCCAGCCGTGGATGGCGAGGGGCTGGCCGCGATCCCACGCATCCTGGATGACGGTGGTCTGGGCGACGTTGACGACTTGCTCGATGACGTTCAGTTCGCAGAGGCGGTCGGCGCGGCGTTCTTCGGGGAGGGTCTCGAGGTGGGTGGCGTGCTTGAGGCGGATGTCCTGGATGTGGCGGAGCCAGTTGTCGGCGAGGCCGACGCGGCGCTGGGTGAGGGCGGCGGCGACGCCCGCGCAGCCGTAGTGGCCGACGACGATGACGTGCTCGACGCGGAGGACATCGACGCCGAACTGGAGGCAGGAGAGGCAGTTCAGGTCGGTGTGGACGACGACGTTGGCGACGTTGCGGTGGACGAAGAGTTCGCCGGGGCGGAGATCGACGATCTCATTGGCGGGGACGCGGGAGTCGGCGCAGCCGATCCAGAGGAACTTGGGGGTCTGCTGCTGGGCGAGGGTGGCGAAGAAGGTGGGGTCGTCGGCGTGGACTTGGGCGGACCAGCGGCGGTTGTTGGCGAGGAGTTCTTGGATGTCGGGCACGGGCGGGGAGTGTAGCGGGAGATTGGGGGATGGGAAGGTGGGAGGGCAAAAAAAAACCCTGTCATCCTGAGCGGAGCGGAGGCTTTGCGCAGCGGAGTCGAAAGATTTCCGTCTTATGGTGGGCGGAGGCGGCGCGGAACAGTGAGTGCGATTGACCCGCTGCCGCCCATAAATAGTTAGAGGTTTGCCGCTGCCCGCCTCCGCCCACGCGGCGTCTCGCGGACTCGACTTTCGATGGCGTTCCCGCCCACCTTCGTCCGCCGGGAACTTCGCTCAGGATGACAGGGTTTTTTGGGCGCTGCGCTTTGCTTTGCGGAGTGGGCGCGATGGGCTAGGCTGCGCGCCCTTTCCCGATGCCGAAAGTTTTCCTCAAAACCTATGGATGCCAGATGAATGAGCGCGACTCGGAGCAGGTCGCGCGCATGCTCGTGGCGCGCGGGCATGAGCTGACGCGGAGCGAAAAGGAAGCCGACGTGGTGCTGCTCAATACGTGCAGCGTGCGCGATCTCGCGGAGCAAAAGGCGCTGGGCAAAATGGGACTGCTCGGGCGGCTGCGGGCGGCGAAGCCGGAGATGATTTTCGGCTTCCTCGGCTGCATGGCACAGAGCCGCGGGGCGGAGCTGGTGCGGGACATCGGGCATGTCGATCTGGTGGTCGGGACGCAGAAGTTTCACAAGGTCGCGGACTACGTGGAGGAGCTGCTGGAGCGGAAGCGGGCGATGCGGGAGAGGCTGATGGATGACGCGCGCTTTTCCATCGTGGATGTGGCGGAGGAGGCGGGCTCGCAGGAGACGATCCGTGAGCATGTGCTGCGGGCGCGGCAGGCGACGGCGTTCGTGTCGATTATGCAGGGGTGCAATATGCACTGCACCTTTTGCATCGTGCCGAGCACGCGTGGGGCGGAGCGGTCGCGGAGCATCGCGGAAGTCGTGCGCGAGGTGGAGGAGCTGGTGGCGCGCGGGGTGCGGGAGGTGACGCTGCTGGGGCAGATCGTGAATCTCTACGGGCGGCATGAGCTGGAGAAGGTCGGGGGGAAGTCGCCGTTCGTGCAGTTGCTCGAAGCGGTGCATGCGGTCGAGGGATTGCGGCGGCTGCGGTTCACGTCGCCGCATCCGATTGGCTTTCGCGAGGATTTGGTCAGCGCCTTTGCCGAGCTGCCGAAGCTGATGCCGCATGTGCATCTGCCGATGCAAAGCGGGAGCGACCGGATGCTGAAGGCGATGCACCGCACCTATACGGCGGAGAAGTATTTTGCCCTCACGGAAAAGCTGCGCGCGGCGCGACCGGACATCGCCATCACGACGGATGTGATCGTCGGCTTTCCCGGCGAAACCGACGCGGACTACGCGGCGACGCGCATGCTGGTGGAGCGCGTAGGCTTCGACAATGCGTTCGTCTTCCGCTACTCGAAACGCCGCGACACCCCGGCGGCGGAGCTGGCGGAGCAGTTGCCGGAGGCGGTGAAGGAGGAGCGCAATCAGGACTTGCTGCGCGTGGTGGATGCGCTGGCAATTGCCAAGGGCGAGGCGCTTGTCGGCCAGCAGGTGGAAATCCTCTGCGAAGGCCCGAGCAGGACGAACGACGCGCGGCTGATGGGCCGTTCGCCGGGCAACAAGATCGTGATTTTCGACGGCGGCGAGCGCCACATCGGCGAGGTCTTCGACGTGCGCATCGACCACTCGAGCGGCTTCTCGCTCTACGGCGATACGGCGGTTTTGTAGGCCCGCTACTGCACGAGATCCTCGGGCGCGAGCGAGTAGCCGATGAGCGATTTCGCGCGGAGGATTTGCCCGAGCTGGCTCACGTCGAATTCGAAGAGGGTCTGGCCGCTTTGCTCGATGGTGACGAGGTAGGTGTCGATGCGCTCGCCGTGGATGAGCATGGAGGATTGGAGCGCCTTGATGACCGGCGGGGTCATGCTGCGGGTCTGGCTCTGGAGCAGCTCGGGCAAGGCGGGGTCGGGGAACATGTCAAAAAGCGCCTGGCGCAGGCCGGCGTCGTCGAGCGTGTAGGCGTGCGGCGGGCGGTCCAGCTCCGTCCAGGTGAGCAGGTTTTCCGCGGGCACGATGGTGACTTCGGAGCGGTAGCCGGCCACGCCGTGCTGGGTCGGATCGCTCAGCGTCAGGGCCATGTGGAAGCGGCGCGTGGCGAGCGTTTTTTCGAGTTCGAGTTCGCCGTTCCAAGCCAGCCGATGCCGCTCCAGGCCGGGCAGCATGATTTGCAGATTGCCGGTGAAATCGATCACGCGCGCGTGTTCGCCTTTGTGCATTTGCGGATGGATGCGCACGGTGCCGAGGTGCAGTTTGCCGTTGCTGATGTGCAAATCGGAAAGCTGCTCGTGCATGAGCAGCAGTTTCACCACATGACCGACCGGCACCTCGCGCAGCGCGGAGTCGCCGGGGCCGGCTTCCCGGCGGATGAGCAGCCCGATCATGGTCAGCCAAAAGCCGGTGACGAGGATGGCGAGCGCGCGGTAGAGCATGGGGGTAATTTTGAGACCGTCTAAGTTAGCGCGGTTTATGAAAAAGCCACGGATGCCACGGATGAAACACGGGTGGTTCCGCAGGTTCGTTCTTCATCCGTGAAAATCCGTGCCCATCCGTGGCGCAATGTTTTTCCCGCTGCTCAGCCGGCCGGAGGCCGCTCCGTTTGCCCAGGCGCCTTCCACTTTTCAATCAGCGCGCAGGCATTGTGGTTGTGGATGGATTCAAAATTCTCCGCCTCGATGCGGTACCACGCAATCTCCGGCGTGCGGTTGGCGCGGGCGGCGATGTTGCGGACGAGATCCTCCACGAAGACGGGGTTTTCGTAGGCGCGCTCGGTCACGGCTTTTTCGTCGGGGCGTTTGAGCAGGCTGTAGAGTTCGCTGGAGGCGCTGTCTTCCACGAGCCGGATCATGTCCTCGATCCACAGCGGCGGGTGCGAGCGGATGGAAAAGGTGACCTGCCCGCGCTGATTGTGCGCGCCGTGGGCGCTGATCGCTTTCGAGCACGGGCAGAGCGTGGTGACGGGGACGATGGCGGTGACGACGAAATCGACCGCGCCTTTTTCCAGCGTGGCGGAGAACCGCGCGGTGTAGTCCATGAGGCCCACCGCGGCGGTGACGGGCGCGCTTTTCGCGAGGAAAAAGGGAAACTCGAAATCCACATGCGCGCTCTCGGAAGCAAGGCGGGCGGTGAGTTCGCGGAGGATGGCGTGGATGTTATCGACATGCAGCTCGGGGCCGAATTCGTTGAGCACCTCGACGAAGCGGCTCATGTGCGTGCCTTTGAAATGGTGCGGCAGATCCACGGTCAGCGCGGCGGTGGCGATGGTGTGCTGCACGGCGCGCGCCTTGTCGCGCACCTGCATCGGGTAGCGCAGCGCACGCACGCCCACGCGGTCGATGGCGATGCGGCGGTCGTCG
>JANXWQ010000487.1 GCA_025351065.1 Chthoniobacter sp.
CGAAAAAACTTCTTGTCATCGACATCGCCGCCTTCGGCTGGACCCTCGTCTCGCACCTGCCCGAGTTCCGCCCGGCGCAGGCGGTGTGGCCCGCGCTGACCTGCACCGCGCAGGCCAGCTTCCGCACCGCCGCCACGCCCAGCACGCATGGTATCGTGGCGAACGGCCTCTTTTTCAAAGACCTCACGAAAGTCCTGTTTTGGGAGCAAAGCGCCACGCTCTGCGCCGGGTCGCGCATCTGGGACGATTTCCGCGCGCGCGGTGGCACGGTCGGGATGATGTTCTGGCAGCAAAGCATGGGCGAAAATGTCGATCTCATCGCCACGCCCGCACCCATCCACAAGCACAGCGGCGGCATGATCCAGTCGTGCTACACGCAACCCGCCGCGCTGGAGCAGCGGCTGAACCAGGCCATCGGCCGCCCGTTCAACCTGATGAACTACTGGGGTCCGCTCGCTAATTACAAATCGAGCGACTGGATCGTCGATGCCGTGGTCGCGACGATGGGCATGCCCGACCTCGCGCCCGACCTGCTGCTCGCCTACCTCCCGCACCTCGACTACGACCTCCAGCGCCACGGCCCCGCCGGCGAGCCCGCCGCGAAATCCCTCGACGTGCTACTCGGCTATCTCACGCGGCTGAAAGCGGCGTGCGCCGACTTCGGCTACGACTGGATCTTCACCGGCGACTACGCCATCGAGCCCGTGAAACGCGGCGCGGTTTTCCCGAACCGCGCGCTCCGCGAGGCCGGGCTTTTCCACGTGCGCGACATCCGCCGCATGGCCTACACCGACTTCTTCACCAGCCCCGCCTTCGCCGTCGTCGATCACCAGATTGCCCATGTCCACTGCCGCGACGCGCAAGCCATCGCCGCCGCCAAAGCCTGTCTGCAAGCTCTTCCCGGCGTCGCTGAGGTCTTGGATCGCGACGCGCAAGCTGCGCGCGGCCTCGCCCACGCCCGCAGCGGCGACCTCGTCCTCGTAGCCGAAGCCGGCGCGTGGTTTGCCTATCCGTGGTTCGAGAAAAAGGACGCGCCCGACTATGCCAGCCACGTCGATATCCACAACAAGCCCGGCTACGATCCATGCGAACTATTCTTCGGCTGGCCGCCCGGCAGCGTCAGCTTCGACACCACGAAAATCCACGGCGCGCATGGGAATGTGGGCAAAGGTTTTGAAGTCGCGTGGTCGTCCTCGCTCGCCTTCGACACGCCGCCGGAAACCTTCCTCGATCTCGCCTGCGCCACGCAGCGATGGATGGATAACGCGGAGCTGAAATGACGGCTTTGTTTTTAACGCAGAGACGCAGAGACGCAGAGAGCGCAGAGATTGGGAATGGCGCGCGCGTTCTTGTCCTTTTCTCCGCGACCTCTGCGCCTCTGCGCCTCTGCGTTTTCAAAAATCCCCGCGCGTGAACACCACCACCATCTCGCAGCGCATCGAGGTCCGCTGGGAATTCCCCGTCGTCTTCACCCACGCCGTCTTCGATCCCGCGAATACCGTCCTCGTCGAAACCCTCAACCGCCTCGGCGAAAACCGCCGCCACCGCGCGATGATCTTCATTGACGGACACGTCGCGAAAGCCACCCCATCGCTCGCCGACCAAACGTCCGCCTACTTCGCCGCGCATCCCGCGAAACTCGAACTCGTCGCCACCCCGCAAATCACGCCGGGCGGCGAAGCGGTGAAAAACGACTTCGCGCTCGTCGAAAAATTCCTGCGCCTGATGCTCGCCGCGCACCTCGACCGCCAGTCCTTCGTCATCATCGTCGGCGGCGGTGCGGTCATGGATGCCGTCGGGCTCGCCGCCGCGCTCGTCCACCGCGGACTGCGCCAGGTGCGCGTGCCGACGACCGTGCTCGGCCAAAACGACGCCGGCGTGGGCGTGAAAAACGGCGTCAATTTTCTCGGTGGCAAAAACGCCATCGGCACTTTCGCCCCGCCGTTCGCGGTGCTAAACGACTACGACTTTCTCCTCACCCTCCCCGCCCGCGACTGGCTCTGCGGCGTCTCGGAGGCGTTCAAAGTCGCCATCATCCGCGACCGCGCGTTCTTCGACGAACTTTGCGCCAGCGCCGAAAAATATCCCGCCCGCGATTTCGCTGCCATGCAGTTGCTCGTGAAACGTTGCGCCGAAATCCATCTCGAACACATCCGCACCGGCGGCGATCCCTTTGAATACGGGCGCGCGCGGCCCCTCGACTTCGGCCACTGGGCCGCGCACAAGCTCGAACTCCTCTCCGGCTTCCGCATCTCGCACGGCGAAGCCGTCGCCACCGGCGTCGTCCTCGACTCGATCTACGCGCACAAAATGGGCTGGCTCACTGCCGGCGAACTCGCGCAAATCCGCGACGGCCTCGCCCGCTCCGGCTTCCATCTTTGGTTCGACGAACTCGCCCAGCGCGACGCCACCGGCGCGCTCACCGTCTTCGGCGGACTCCGTGATTTCCAAGAGCACCTCGGCGGCGAGCTGACCGTCACCTTTCCCCGCGGCATCGGAGCCCGCCACGAGGTTCACGAAATCGACCTTGCCTTGATGGAAAGCGCCGTCCAGGAACTGCGGCTTTCCGTCCCCACCCAGCGCGCAGACAAGGCTGGGTAAAGAGAAGAGACAGAATTCAACAGAATTAACAAAATGGGTTAAGCACCCAGCCATTCCATTCTGTTAATTCTGTAAATTCTATCCAAAAACCCTTCCCGTTTTCCACGATGATCGTCCAGCACCGCCCGCCCCTTCATCTCACCTACTGCCTTAACATCCACCCCGGCGAAAGCTGGGCGGAAAACTTCGCCGCGCTGCGCGAAAAAGTCACCGCGGTGAAAGCGCGCGTCGCGCCCGACCAATGGTTCGGCCTCGGCCTTCGCATCG
This sequence comes from Chthoniobacter sp., assembly GCA_025351065.1. Classification (GTDB taxonomy): domain Bacteria; phylum Verrucomicrobiota; class Verrucomicrobiia; order Chthoniobacterales; family Chthoniobacteraceae; genus Chthoniobacter. The sequence continues at coordinate 2,869 of JANXWQ010000487.1, forward strand.
CCCAGCAGGCCGCCGACGAACTCACCGCCAGCGCCGACCTCCGCGCCGAAGCGCTCGCCTTTTTCCACGAGCACCAGCTCTACCCATTTTCCATCAACGGCTTTCCCTACGGCCGCTTCCACGCCGGGCCAGTGAAAGAAAACGTCTATGCGCCCGACTGGCGCACGCCCGAGCGGCTGCACTACACGCTCCAGCTCGCCGACCTCCTCGCCGGCTGGCTGCCGGAGGGCATCGACGGCAGCATCAGCACCGTGCCCGGCTCCTACAAACCGTGGATCAAAACCGAAGCCGACATTGAGCAGATGGTCGATCACCTCGCCGCCGCTGTCGCCTACCTCCACGCGCTGCACGAAGACACCGGCCGCGAAATCCATCTCGGCCTCGAGCCCGAGCCCGACTGCTTTCTCGAAACCACCGAGGAGACCATCGCCTTTTTCCAAGACACGCTTTTCACCGCCGGCACCAACGAGCTCGCGCGCCTGCTCAAGTGCTACAAATCCGACGCCGACGCCATCATCCGCCGCCATCTCGGCGTCTGCTTCGACACCTGCCACGTCGCGCTCCAGTACGAAGACCTCGCCGAATCCCTGCGCGCCTACCGCGCCGCCGGCATCCGCATTTCCAAAGTCCAGCTCAGCGCCGCGCTCCAAGCCGCCGCCACGCCCGAGACCTGCGCCGCGCTCGCGCCGTTCGCCGAGCCCGTCTATCTGCATCAGGTCAAAGGCCGCACGAAATCCGGCGCGCGCGTCGCGTGGTTCGACCTGCCCGCCGCGCTGGAGGAGATGCCCACCCTTCCCGATCTCGAAGAAGTCCGCGTCCATTTCCACGTCCCGCTTTTTTTCACCGGCAACGGCCCCATCCAGTCCACCGCCAGCACGCTCACGCCCGACTTTTTCCACGAACTCCGCGAAGGCGCGTGCCCGCACCTCGAGATCGAGACCTACACCTTCGACGTGCTCCCGCCCGACGTGCATCCCGGCGACATCGTGAAAAGCATCGCCCGCGAATACTCGTGGGCGCTCGGGCAGTTGCACTGACAGTTTTTTGACAAACTCCGCACGCGGCTCTGACACACGCGGCGGGCTCCCGCGCTAGCGTGGGGGCATGAAGAAACTCCATCTCCTCGTATTGTTGGCGGGCCTTTTCGTCCGTCAGGCCACGGCGTCTCCGGCCGCCGATCTCACCCTGCGCGTCGCGCCGGAGCGCGATGTCATTTACAACAGCGGCTCGCGGGAGGTCGTCGTGCAAATCGACCTCGATGCGCGACGACCGGAGCACAGCAAGCGGGCGCCGATGAACCTCGCGGTGGTGCTCGACCGCAGCGGCTCGATGCAGGGCGCGAAGATCGAAAAGGCGCGGCAGGCGGCGTGCGTGGCCGTGGATCATCTCGGCGACGACGACTACTTTTCGCTCGTCACTTTCGACAATGACACTGACGTGCTGCTGCCGCCGGAACGCGTGGGCGGCGAGCGGCATCGCGACGAGCTGAAGTCGCGCATCGACCGCATCCGGCCGGGCGGCGGCACGGCGATTTACGCGGGCGTGGCGCTGGGCGCGGCGCAGGTGCGGCGGCATTTGGAAAAGGAGTTCGTCAATCGCGTGATCCTGCTCTCCGACGGGCTGGCCAATGTGGGCCCAAGCCGCACGAGCGATCTCGCGGGGCTGGGCCGCGAGCTGCGGCGCGACGGGCTGTCCGTGACCACGGTCGGGCTGGGCGACGACTACAACGAGGACCTGATGACCGCCCTCGCCGAGGCCAGCAGCGCGAATTACTACTACGTCCGCGACGCGGAAAAACTGCCGGGCATTTTCGCGGAGGAACTCGGCGCGGCGCATTCGATCGTGGCGCGCAGCGTGACCATCCGCATCACCGTGCCGGCGGGCGTGCGGCTGAAGGAGATCATCGGCCAGCCGGAGATCCAATGCCGGGGCCGCTCGGCGGACATCGCGCTGCCGGAGTATTTCGGCGGCGACAAGCGGCGCTTCCTCGCGCGCTGCGTGGTCGAGGAGAAATCCAGCGCGCCCATCGAGGTCGCGGCGGTCGATTTGAAATACGAACCCGCGGACGGCGGACGAGCCGAGCCGCAGCAGCAGGCGGCGAAGATCGACTTCACCGACGAGGAGAAGAAAGCCGACGCGAGCGTGCGGATGGAGGTCATGCGTGAAGTCTCCATCGTCGGGAACCGGCTCGCCAAAGAGCAAGCGGTGAAGCTCGCCGACGCGGGCGACATCAAAGGCTGCACCGACTTGCTCCGCAATCAGGCGGCGCGCAACGCCGCCCTGCCCGCACAGGCGCAGGTGCCCGGATTGGCGATGGAAAATCAAAAGCTCGAAGACGCCGCGAAGGAGGTCGAGTCGAAGGGCCAGCTCGGCAAAGGCACGCGCAAGGGCATCCAATACGAAAACTGGCAGGACAAGTACCAGAAGCGGTAGCTTCGCCCGCAGCGCGCGCTGCAGGGGAAGCTGACAGCTTCCCCTGCAGCCGTGGCGCTGCCGAACCCTCGATGAAAAAAAGCATCTGGATTTTCCTCCTCGCCGTCCTGCTCCCCAGCGTGGTGCTTGGCTGGCTGGCGCTGCGCAGCGCGGAGGAGCAGCAGATCATCCTCGAAAAACGGACGGCGGAACTTTACCAGACCGAAACCGAGAACGCCGCGAGCGCCGCCCGCGCGCTGATCGACGACGAACGTCGTGCTTTCAACGAGACTGTGCGGCGGCTCCTCGCGGCGAACAGTCCGCAAGTTCTGGCGAACAATTTTTCCACCGAGCTGGCGAAAGAATGGCCGCGCAAAGCGGTCGGTTTCGCGCTCGGCGAAAACGGGACGGTTTGCGCGCCGCAGCCGCAGCGCGCGGCGAGCAATGCGGAGTGGGGCAAGTTTCTCCTCGGCAACGGCGCGTGGCTCTCCGGCAAACTGCCGGCGACGGTCTATTGGGTTTCCGGCGAGGAGCTGAACCGCCCCGAGCAGCTCCGCAAAATGAAAGGCGGCTACAACGACGGCCAGAACCCGCTCGCCGGAAAAAGCGGCACGGCCAATTTTTCGAAGGAAGATGAAGCCAAGCGCGCATCGGCTCAGCAGCCCGCGCCCGCGCCTGCTTCCGCGCAGCAGCAAAAGGAGATGGCGCTGCCCGCGCCGCAAATCGCCCGCGCCGAAATGCAGAAACAATCCGATTCGCCCGGCCAGTCCGCGCTCGGTCAGATGCCCGTGGAGAAAGCTCAGGCTAAAGAGGAGGCAAAAGGGAAAGACAGCGACAGCACCGCCGACGCGACGCCGATGGACAAGTTCAACTCCAAATGGGAGGCGGTGGCGCGCAATGTCGCGCCGCAGCAGGTCTTCGCGAACAACAGTGCGGCGCTCTCGCAGCTCACGCCAGCGACGGCGGATTTCCAGGCGCTCACCTCGGATGCCAACGAGGGCGTCATCACGCGTTTCGTGCAGGATCAGCTCGACATCATTTTCTGGCTCCGGCCTGCGCAGGCACCAGGCATGGTTTTCGGCTGCCTCATCGAGTCCGACAATCTGCGCGACCTCTGGCCCGCCGCGTTGCCCGCGCAGGAAAAGGATTCCGCCAGCCGTCTCTCACGCGCGGAAAAACCCGAGTTCGTCCTCGCGCTGCTCGACGACAAGGCGCGGCCCATCGCCACGCAGCCGCCGGGCGAGACGGGACGCGATTGGAAGCGACCGTTCGTCGCGTCCGAGATCGGCGAGGCGCTGCCGCACTGGGAGGCGGCGCTTTATTTGCAAAGGCCCGAACAGGTCCGCGAATCCGCGCACGCGCTGCGGCGCACGCTCGTCTTTCTCATCGCCACGGCGCTCGGCGCGATCGCCTGCGGCGGCTGGCTGGTGGTCGCCGATGCGCGCCGCCAGCTCGCGCTCGCGCAGCAGAAGACGGACTTCGTTTCCAATGTCTCGCACGAGTTGAAGACGCCGCTGACTTCGATCCGCATGTTTGCCGAGCTGATGCAAAACGGGAACGGCAGCAGCACGGCCAAGCATCCGCAGTATCTCCGCATCATCATGGTCGAGGCTGAGCGGCTCACACGGCTGATCAATAACGTGCTCGATTTCGCCGGGCTGGAGCGGAAGCAGAAACGCTTCGAGAAAAAGCCGCTCGATCTGCACGCGGTCATCGAGCGCACTTGGGAAGGGCACGAGCTGCACTTGCAGGAAAGCGGCTTCAAAACAAGCTGGGAGGCCGCGCCCGCGCCGTATCCCGTCACCGGCGATGAAGACGCGCTGGCGCAGATTTTGGTCAACCTGCTTTCCAACGCGGAGAAATACGCCGGCGAGCGCAAGGACGTGGAACTGCACAGCTACCTCGACGGCGCGCACGTCTGCGTGAGCGTGCTCGACCGCGGCAGCGGCGTGCATCACGGCGAGGAGCGGAAGATCTTCGAGGCGTTCTACCGCGCGCACGATTCGCTCTCCAGCGGCATCCAGGGCAGCGGCCTCGGCCTCACCCTCGCGCAACGGCTCGCCCACGAGCACGACGGCGAGATCACCTACCAGCCGCGCGACGGCGGCGGGAGCAACTTTACCCTGCGATTGCCATTGGCGAAGCCATCCGGTTCGTCATCCTGATTCTCGTTAAGCTCTTGAATCTAGTATGAAGCAATTCCTCGCACGTAGCAGTAAGTTTAGTCGGGATGCTGTTTTGATCTTAATCGTCTGCTTCGTTGGCGGATGTGATGATGGGCATCCTTCTCCCGGGGTTCTGCGCAATGCCAAAAGACTTCGCAAATACCTTCAGTGATGGGGAGATCCGAATGGGCTCACAAAACAGGACTCGTACAAAGGCAAGCGGACTTTGCTCCATAGAGCCGCGAGCTACAGCGATGAGGAAATTGTAACAATACTTTTAGCTGCGGGAGCTAATCCAAATGGTGGTGATTCCACAAGTGGGTGGACTCCGCTGATGTTTATTATCACAACCCGTGAACAGGATACATCAAGATTGGGAGTCATTAAGTGTCTTCTGAAGGTATCGGATCTCACTGTTAAAGATAGATGGGGAAAGACTGCCTACGATTACGCCAAAGAATACGGCTCGGTCGAAGAAAGAGAGCTTGTGCGAGAAGCCTTTGAAGGTCGGTCCAAAGACGGGGAAGGAACCCATGATTAACATCAAGCGCCCATAGAACCCATCCATGAAAAAGCATATCCTCGTCGGGGAAGATGACGCCCACATTCGGCTCGGCCTTTGTGAAGCTCTGCGGGGCGAAAGGGGGACGGTCACGCCCGGCAGCGGCTTGTGCGTGGCGGTGAGCCTGCGTTGCGGCGCCCCCGCGTCGCCCTGCGCTCCCCACCAGGCAACGGGACGACGGGTGGCGTCGTCGGGGAGCATCCATTTCGCACGTTGCGAGCCCAAGTTGTTCCCGGCTCGGAACGGCGGGCCGTGTCTGTCGCTCCGCTAGCGCGGCAATCGCTGACCGCAGGTGACACGCGGCTCCCCATAGATGCCGCGCGTGAAGGCCCGCATATTCGCGAGGATTCCCGGTGATCGCGCGCAAGTTCGCCGCTGGAAGCTTGGCGAATACTAGTCAAATAAACTGCTTTTTGGCGCGTTACCGTGCGAGATGGTCGAAACGAGCGGATCGCCCGCAAACCCTGTGTTTATCAGCTTCTCAGAGGAAAAGCACCAGAGCCAGTGATGGGATTCGAACCCATGACCTGCTGTTTACGAAACAGCTGCTCTACCCCTGAGCTACACTGGCTTTTCGGAGGCCGAAGGGCGGAAGGTATCGCAGATATTTTTTGCGCCGCAAGCGCGGTTTTCTTGGGCGCGGCGCTCAGTTCCAGAGCGCCTGCAGGTCGGGGTCGAGGCGGGCGTTTTTCTTGATGCCGGCGTTCATCTGGATCGCGGCGTCGATGCACTCGCGCGCCTGCGTGAGGTCGCCAAGCCGCGCCTGGTAGCAGGCGAGATTGTAGTGCAGGATGCCGGTGCGGCGGATCCATTCGGGCGCGGCGAGCAGGGCCTCCTCGGCGGCCTCGCCTTTGTCCATCTGGTGCAGGGCAAAGGCCCGCTGGACGGTGAATTCGCCTTCGTCGGGGTGCAGCCGCGCGCCTTTGCCGGAGAGGGTTTCGGCGGAGCGCCAGGCTTTCATGTGCAGGAGCACGCGAATGCGCGCGAGCAGTACGGCGGAGTCGCCCTGCTCGGCGGCGGCGATGGCGTCCATCTCGCGCAGCGCCTCAGGGACGAGGCCGAGGTAGAGGTAGCCGTCGGCGGCGCGCAGACAGCGCTGCGTTTGCGCGGTGTGGGGATGGGGATGTTGGCTCAGATACAGCATGGCATGGTCTCTGATCTACGTGACTTTCGACGCGGTAACGTCGTTCGATATTCGCGGCGGCGCGACGGTTGGGCGCAGGGGCTTTGGAAGGAGTTCGGGGTTTGGCTCATGGTTGGATGCGTGCCCGTTGGTTTAGCATCGCATGTGCCACTGGGTGCGGCGGGCAAGGCGGGGCCGCCCGCTTGGAGCGTCAGCGTCGTGAGGGGCGACATTTGTGTCCGCCGGGCGGCAGCGCCAAAATGGCCGTCAGGCGGGCGGGCGAGGGCTGAATTGCGGGGTGTTTTTCCCCATTGACACCCCTCGCCCAGCCCGCTGTCATGCCGCGCCTCGCCCCCAGCGCGCCCGCCAAACTTTTTCCAACATTCCTGCTTTCATGCCGCAAAAAAAAATCAATGTCGCCATCGTCGGTCTCGGTTTCGGGGCTGAATTCATCCCCATCTACCAGCGCCATCCGCAGGCGAATATGTACGCCATTTGCCAGCGCACGCCGGAGAAGCTGCACGCGGTGGGCGACGCTTTCGGGATCGAGAAGCGTTACGTGAAATTCGAGGATCTGCTGAAAGACCCGGCGGTTGATTTGGTGCATATCAATTCGCCGATCCCGGATCACGGCTGGCAGGCGATCGCCGCGCTCAAGGCGGGCAAGCATGTGAGCTGCACGGTGCCGATGGCGACCTCGCCCGCGGAGTGCAAACAGATCGTCGATCTCGTGAAAAAGACCGGCCTGAAATACATGATGGCCGAGACCGTCGTGTATGCGCGCGAGTACCTTTTCATGAAGGAGCTGCTCGACACGGGCAAGCTGGGCAAGCTGCAGTTCGTGCAGGCCAGCCACCAGCAGGACATGGATGGGTGGCCGAACTACTGGCCCGGCCTGCCGCCGATGTGGTACGCCACGCACTGCGTCGGCCCCGTCGCGGGGATGATCGGTCAGTCGGCGGAATACGTGAGCTGCTTTGGCAGCGGCAGTGTGCGCAAGGAGCTGGCGAAGTGCTACGGCTCGCCCTTCGCCGTCGAGACCGCGCACATCAAGTTTGCCAACACCGACGTGAACGCGCGGATCATCCGCTCGCTGTTCGACACGGCGCGGCAGTATCGGGAAAGCATCGACGTGTATGGCAGCAAGGCGTCCGTCGAGTGGCCGCTGGTCGAGCATCAGCCGCTCATCATGCACACGGCGAAACTGGCCGAGCCGAAGATTCCCAAGGCCATCAAGACGCCCGACTTTGCCAAGCGCCTGCCGAAGCCGATCCAGCTTTTCACCACCGGCGGCGTCTATGGCGGCAAGGGGAAAAAGGCGCACCTCAGCTTCACCCAGGGCGCCGGCCACGGCGGCAGCCACCCGCATCTCGTGCATGAGATGATCGACGCCCTCGTCACCGACCGCGACCCTTTCCCCAATGCCAAGCAGTCCGCCAACTGGACCTGCGTCGGCCTTTGCGCCCACGAGTCTGCCATGGCCGGCGGCAAGATCGTGAAGCTCCCCGCTTTCTCCATCTAACCTCACCCCACCCACCAACCCAACCCACAACTACCACCTACACATCACTATGACCGACGAAAACGGTATTACACCAAACGCAAAACGCCTCCTCTGGGCAGGCTTCATGGCAATTCTTGCCGCCGGCGTCGGCTTCGGCGTCCGCACCAGTATCATTGCCGACTGGGCGCGGGAGTACGGATTCAACCAAACCCAGACAGGTGAAGTCTCCGGCTTCGGTTTGGTCGGTTTTGGCGTCGTCATTCTGATTGGTGCAGTTCTGGCCGACGCGGTGGGTTACGGCAAACTGATGGTCGGGGCGTTTCTCTGCCACTTCGCAGGTGCGGCGCTGTGCCTCGCAGCAACGCCCGCTTTCCACTCTGGTGACGGTCACAATCAGGCGGCTGCCTACATGTGTCTGAAATGGGGGCAAATCCTTTTCTCGGTAGGCAACGGCTTGGCTGAGGCGGTCGTCAATCCGCTGGTCGCCACATGCTTCCCGAAAAACCGTACGCACTACCTAAATATCCTGCACGCTGGTTGGCCCGCTGGGCTGGTCCTTGGAAGCCTCGCTTCCACTTTCATGACCGGCCACACGCCGTGGGAAGCGCAATGGGCGCTGTTCCTGATTCCGACCGTGGGTTACGGCGTGATGTGCCTCGGGCAGCACTTCCCAAAATCCGAAGCCAGCCAGAAAGGTGTCAGCTTTGGTTCGATGCTCGCGGAATTCGCAGCTCCCGTGCTGATCCTGCTGCTCGTCATTCACGCCCTCGTCGGCTACGTCGAACTCGGCACGGATTCCTGGATCGGGCAGATCACGGGCAAGATCATGGAATCGCCGCAGAAAGGTCTGCTGCTCTTCGTCTATACCTCTGCGCTCATGTTCATGCTGCGTTTCGTGGCCGGCCCGATTGTCCATCGCATCTCGCCGCTCGGCTTGCTCTTCATCAGCGCCATTCTTGGCTGCACCGGCCTGAATCTACTTAGCAGCGCCAGCGGCGTGACGATGTGCATCCTCGCTGCGACCGTCTATGCGCTCGGCAAGACCTTCCTCTGGCCCACCATGCTGGGTGTCGTCTCGGATCGCTTCCCCAAGGGTGGAGCCATCACCATCGGCGCCGTCGGTGGCATTGGCATGCTCTCCGCCGGTCTGCTCGGCGGTCCCGGCATTGGTTACAAACAGGATCGCTTTGCGTCAGAGTTTCTCCAGGCAAAGGCTCCGGCGGTCTATGAGAACTACAAATCCGAAAAGCCGAGTTCGTTCTTGTTCTTCAAAGAAATCACCGGCCTCGACGGCACCAAGAAAGGTGTCGTGCTGGACGAAAAAGACGAGTCCAAGCTGACTGCTGAGCAGAAAACGGACAAGCCGCTGATCGTTGAAGCCAACCTCCACGGCGGTCGTATGGCGCTGAAATACACCTCCATCATCCCGGCGATTATGGCGGTGCTCTATCTCATCCTCATCCTCTATTTCAAGGCGACCGGCGGCTACAAATCCATCCACGTCGAAGAGGAAGCTATGACCGGCGGCATCAACGGCCCGGCGGAAGGTTAACCACGCCATACATTCCGCCTCCACGGGGGACAGGGCTCACGCTCTGTCCCTCGTTGCTTTTTTGGGGAAGTTGGCAGAGGGCTAGCTAAGAAAGACCGCGTGTTCATGCCTGACCCACCTGCCTCCTGGCACCAGCCCGACCTCGCCGCGAAGTTTCTCCAGAACGTCCGCGGCGCGATTCCGCTCAGCATCGAGCAGATCGACATGATGCTGCGGATGCTCACCGCAGCGCGCGGGGAGCGGTTGGAAAACTTTCTGGACCTCGGCTGCGGCGACGGCGTGCTTTCGTCCGCCATCCTCGACGAAAACCCGGACGCCCGCGGCTGCCTCGTGGATTTTTCCGAAGACGCGCTCGCCGCCGCCCGCCAGCAGCTCGAAGCGCACACGGAGCGCGTCGAGTTCATCCTCGCGGACTACGCGCAGCCGGGCTGGGCTGAGGAAGTCGCCCGCGCCCGGCCGTTCGATGCGGTGGTCTCCGGCTTCGCCGCGCAGCATTCGCCCAATGGCCGCAAGCGCGCGCTCTTCGGCGAGATTTTCCAGGTGCTGAAACCCGAGGGCATTTTCATCAACATCGAGCACGTCGCGTCCGCCACGCGCTGGACGGAATCGGTCTGGGACGACTGCATGATCGACGCGATTTTTGGCAAGGAACTCCGCGCCTCCGAGAACCGCAGCCGCGCGGAAATCGCCCGCGAATACTACGCCCGCGCCGTCAAGGAAGCCGGCGCGCTGGCTCCGCTCGAGGTGCAGTGCGACTGGCTGCGCGAGACGGGTTTTGAAAATGTGGACTGCTATTTGAAGGTGCTCGAGCTGGCGGTCTTCGGCGGGCAGCGGCCGGCGGCGGGGAATTTCTGACTGCGGATTTCTGATTGCTGATTGGCCGGTGCCGGCCCTTCATCGCCGCCGCCCAAATGTCTGACCAATCAGCCACCAGCCACCAGCCGTCCGCCATCCTCACCTGGCTCCAGCTTTTCCGCGCGCCGAATCTTTTCACCGTTCCTGGCGACCCGCTCGCGGGCTACGTGCTGGCGGCGTACGGGGCGTTTGAGGCGGGCGTTTTTTACGCCGTTGGCGCGAGCGTTTGCTTTTACGCGGCGGGGCTGCTGGACAACGATCTCGCCGATCTCGCTGAGGATCGCGCCGAGCGCCCGAGCCGCCCGCTGCCGAGTGGTGCGGCGAGCCCGCAGGCGGTGCGCAGCGTCGCGGGCTTGCTGACGGTGCTGGGTTTTTTTCTGGCGGGAAAACTGGGCGGCACCGCGCTGATCGTTGCCGCCGGCGTGGTCGGGGCGATCGGGCTTTACAACCATGTGACCAAGCGGCTGCCCGTCATCGGCGCGCTGAACATGGGCGTGTGCCGCGGGCTGAGCGTGCTGCTCGGCGCGGCGGCTGCGCCGCATGGGGACTTGCTTTGGCGGCTCCTCGCCGCCGGGCGGCTGCTGCCGCTGCTCATCGCGTGCGGGCTGGTCACGGTCTTCATCGCCGCGGTCACGCACCTCGCGCGCTTCGAGACAAAAGCGCAGGCGCCACCCGCCGCGAAATGGCTGCCCGCGCTCGCGCTGCTGGCGGGCTCGGGGCTTTTTCTCACGCAAGTTTGGACGGTCACGATTTGGAGCACGGCGGCCATTTTCGCCGTCGCGGCGCTGAGCGCGCTAGCCGTCGCTATCCAGCTCACGCGCGATCCCGCCGCACCGGTGCCACCGCGCATCGGCCAGCTCATCCGCCTGCTGCTGCTGCTCCAGACGGCGTTCTGCGCCGCGGCGGGCACGGTCGAAAGCTCGTTCGCCGCCGCGCTTCTGCTCATCGCCTGGCCCATCAGCCGCGCCGTTTCCAAACGCTTTTACGCGAGCTGAAACTCAGGCTGTCTTGAGCTGCTCGAAGTCGTGCCAGACCACGGTGGGCGTCGCCGGGGTGGCGAGGATTTCGGCGACTTTGCGGGCGAGGGCGTCGATCTCGTAGGGCTTGGCGATCATGCCGGTGAAGCCGTAGTCCTCGAACCGGCTGAGCACGGGATCGTTCCCGTAGCCGCTGGAAACAATGGCGCGCACGGTGGGGTCGATGGCGCGGAGGCGGGCGATGGTCTGCGCGCCGCTGAGGCCGTCGGGCATGGTGAGGTCGGAAATGACGAGGCGGTAGGGCCGTCCTTCGCGCATGGCGGTTTCGTAGGCGGCGATGGCGGCGAGGCCGTCGCAGACCTCGGTGACTTCGTAGCCGAGCGGCTCCAGCGTGCAGGTCACGAGCATGCAGATGGCCTCCTCGTCGTCGAGGACGAGGATGCGTGGGGAATCCGTGACCGGCTGCGGCGGCAGCACGGGCAGGGCAACGACATTTTTTTTCGACGCCGGCAGGCAGATGCTGAAAGTCGCGCCTTCGCCGGGCTGGGAGTCCACATGGATGAGGCCGCCGTGGCTTTTCACAATCGAGTAGGCGGTGGCGAGGCCGAGGCCGCTTCCTTTGGGCTTGGTGGTAAAGTACGGGTCGAAGACTTTATTGAGATACTACGCGGCGATACCGATGCCCTGGTCCTGCAGCGAGAGCCGCACCCAGCGCCCGGCGCGCAGGCCGAGGGTCTGCGAGTCGCAGGTGAGTTCGGAGTTTTCGGCGGTGATGCGCAGGGTGCCGCCGGCGGGCATGGCCTGCTGGGCGTTGAGGGCGAGATTGCTGAAGACCTGGCTGATCTGACCGGGGTCGATTTCGACGGCCCAAAGGTCGTCGGGCAGGTGGAATTCGCAATGGACGGCGGCCCCTTGCAAAGTCATGGCGAGGGTGTCGCGCACGAGGCCCGGCAGGGTCGTGGTTTGTTTGATGGGCGCTCCGCCTTTGGCAAAAGTGAGGAGCTGGCGCGAAAGATCCTGCGCACGGCTGGCGGATTTTTTCGCGACGCCGAGGCGTTCGCCGACGATTTCATCAAGCCCCGGATGGACGAGGGCGAGCGAAAGGTTGCCGAGGATGGCGGTGAGCAGGTTGTTGAAATCGTGGGCGATGCCGCCGGCGACGACGCCGAGACTTTCGAGCTTGTCGGCCTTCTGCTGCTCCTCCTCGAGGCGGCGGCGCTCGGTGATGTCGCGGAAGACGATGATCGCGCCGAGCTTGCGATGCGAATGGTCGCGGATGGGCGAGGCGCTGCCCTCGATGAGCCGCTCCTGGCCGGGGCTGCCGCCGCGCGCGGCGAGGAGCGCGGGGCCTTCGAGCCCCTCGGAGGCGCCGGTCTCGACGATGCGCTGGAGCACGCGGGCGCGCGGCCGGTGGTTGCGCTCGTGGAGGAGCTGGAAAACCGCGCCCAGCGGCTGGCCGGCCGCCTCGTTTTGCGTCCAGCCGGTGAGCCGCTCGGCCACGGCGTTGAGCATGAGCACGCGCCCGTCGGTGCCGAGGGTGAGGAAGCCGTCGGTCATCGCGCGCAGGGTGACGGCGAGGCGTTCCTTTTCCGCGGCGAGCTCCTCGGCGGCGCGCTTGCGCTCGATCTCCGCGCCGGCGCGGGCCGCGAAAATTTGCAGCGTGCTTTCGAGAATCTGCGTCTCGGCGAGCGCGTGGTGGTCGAGGATGCCGATGATGCCGACGGACTGCCCGCGGTGGTCGGTGAGCGGCACGGCGACGAAGCTCTCGGCGGCGACATCGAGCAGCAGCACGTCCTCGGGGAAAAGCGTGCGCACGCCGGTGCAGTGGGCGCGCGGGCCTTTCGCCAGCACCTCGGCGCAGGCGGAGTCGGCCAGCTCATACGGGCACACGCTGCGGATGCTGCCCTGCTCGGCCACGGTCAGCGTGGCCGCGGCGCCCGCGCCGCCTTTGCCCAGCTCGACGAGAAAGGCAAAGTCATTGGCGAGCGCCTTCGAGAGCTGCTTGAGCAGGGAGCGCAGGAATTCTTCGCCCGTGGTGGTGGAGACGCCAATGCTGATCTGCCGCAGGGTGTCCTCGGAACGCTGGCGCTCGGTCACATCGCGCACGATGGCCATGAACTGCCGCCGCCCCGCGATCTCCATCGCGCTGCACGAAACCTCGATGGGAAAGCTGTAGTAGCCCTCGCGCTGGCCGAGCGTGGCGATGGTGCCGGCACGACCGCCTTTCATGTCGTGAAAAAAAAGCCGCTGCGGAATGAGCAGCGCAAGATTCTGGCCGACCACGTCCACGGCGCGCTGGCCGAAGATGCGCTCGGCCGCCGGGTTCAGCGACAGGACGGTGCCCGCATCATTGAGCGTGATGACGCCGTCGAGCGTGTTGTCGATGATGGCGCGGGTCTGCGCCTCGGCGGACTCGGCCTTGGCGAGGTGCCAGCGGAAGCCGCGGAAGCTGGCCGAGATCGAGGCGATGAGGAAGCCGATCGAAGCTGCGCCGAACAGCACGAAACTGCCGCTCGCCAGCAGGTGTTCGCGCTGGGCGGCGGCGGTGCCGCTTTGCAGCAGCCCCTCGGACTCGCGCTGGAAGCGGCCCAACTCCACGAGCAAGCCGGTGAAAAGCGGGCTGTCCACGCTGCGGGCGGGACCGGCGGCGGTGTGGGCGGCCTCGATCATCCAGCGCTGGAAATCCGCGCTCATGGCGCGCACCGCGTCGCGCCGGACGGAGTCGGTGTGAAGCAGCGGGACGAGTTCGAGCAGCCGTTCGCGGAAGGCATCGCCGCCGCGGCGGAATTGGTCGTGGGCCGCGGGCTGGCCGGTGGCGAGCCAGGTGCGGTGGGCCGTGGCCAGGCTCGCCAGATCCATCTCCGCCGTGGCCGCGCTGCGCAGGATGGCGAATTCCTGCGTGCGCCTTTCCTGCACCGCGCTCTCATGCGCCGCGAGCGCGAGAAAAGCCGCGCCAAGCAGCACGATCACACCCACGCCGAGCACCGTGGCCCGGATGTGCCAGCGCGGAAAACCGACCTCCCCAGCCAGCCGCCCGCGCAGGCGGCAAAAGGTGGGGAAGAGTGCAGACAGCGGGCGGGCGGGCATTGCGCGGTCTGAGTAGCTAATCGCGTGCCCGTGCTGGCTGGGATGACCGGATGAAAAAATGCGGACTCCCCTCCCCCCGCATCCGGTCAGCCTTTTGAGTCGCACCGCGCCGCGCATGGTGCATCTTCCGCGCTCGCATCCATGCTTCGTCATCGTGAAAAAGTCCTCGCCCACGCCGAGCAGCAGCTCCGCTCGCAGGGCACGCTGAACGCCGCCGAACGGCTCTCGCTTTACAAAAAATTCCTCAAGATCGAGAACCATCGCATCCGGCTGAGGCACCACGCCGGCGGCGGCGGACGCGAGATTTGCGCGCAGCGCGCCAGCCTCGTGGATGTCATCCTGCGCCACCTGCTCGACACCGCGCTGGAGTCCGTGACCGGCCCGGCCAAACCGCCCACGCTCGCCCTCGTGGCCATCGGCGGCTATGGCCGCGGCGAGCTGAATCCCTTCAGCGATGTGGACATCATGTTTCTTCACCCCGACACGCCGAAGCGGCCCGACCCGCGGCTCAACGACATCGTCCAGACCATCCTCTACATGCTGTGGGACGTGGGCTTCAAAGTCGGCCACTCCACCCGCTCCATCGCCGACGCGGTGCAACACTCCAACGGGGACATGCTCTCAAAAACCGCGCTCCTCGAGTCGCGCCTCATCACCGGGGACTCGCGGCTTTTCGCCCAGTTTCGCGCCGCCTTTGTGGCCAAATGCGTGACCGGCCATGTGGACGAATACATCGCCCAGCGCGTGACCAACCAGGCCGAGCGCCACGAGAAATTCGGGCGCACCGTCTATATGCAGGAGCCGAACATCAAGAACGGCTGCGGCGGCCTGCGCGACTACCAGAACCTTTTGTGGATCAGCTTTTTCAAGGAAGGCGTGCAGACCACCGCCGGGCTCGTGGAGAAAAAACTCATCAACGAAACCGAGCGCCGCCAGCTCGACCGCGCCTACGACTTTCTCCTCCGCATCCGCACCGAGCTGCACTACCTGAACAAGCGCTCCACCGACGTGATCGTGATGAGCCAGCAGGTGCAGATCGCCAACAAGCTGAACTATCCGCAGAAAAACATCCTGCGCCGCAGCGAGGCCTTCATGCGCGATTACTTTCAGAACGCGCGCAGCATTTTCGCCAACACCGAGCTGCTCTGCGAGCGGCTCTCGATCCCCGCCGCTCCGGTGGCGAAAGGCCGCGGCCTACTCCGTTTTCTGCGCAAGCCCAAGATCCCGAAGACCGAATCCTTCGACGGCTTTGTCAGCCGCGACGGGATGCTTTTTGCCGAGTCGCCGAACATTTTCAACCAGGAGCCCGCGCGGATGATGCGGCTCTTTCAGCACCTCCAGCAGCGCGGCCTGCGACTCAGCGCCGACCTCGCCCAGCTCATCCGCCGCCGCCTGCATCTCGTCGATCGCACCTTTCAGTATTTGAAGCCCGCGCGCGAAACCTTCCTCGCCATCTGCTCCCGCAAAGGCGAGGTCGGCGCCATCCTGCGCGCCATGCACAAGGTCGATTTCCTCGGGCGCTTCATCCCCGAATTCGGCCAGCTCACCTGCCTCGTGCAGCACGAGTTTTTCCACCGCTACACCGCCGACGAGCACACGCTGGTCTGCATCGAAAAGCTCGACGCGCTCATGGACGAGTCCGTCTCGAAAGTCGAAGACTTCGAATACAAAAAGCTCTTCGCGAAACTCGAAGATCCCTGCGTGCTCTACCTCGCGCTCCTGCTCCACGACACCGGCAAAGCCTCCAACGCCAAACAGCACGCCGAGGCCAGCGCGCTCTACGCGCAGAAAGTCTCGCGCCGCCTCCAACTCACGCCCGAGCAGCGCAAGGCGCTCGTCCTCCTCGTGGACAACCACATCGTCCTCTCGCTGACCGCGCAGCGCCGCAACCTCGACGACCCCGCGACCATCGCCGAGTTTGCCGGCGTCATCCGCTCGCAGGCCAATCTCGACGCGCTCATGCTGCTCACCCTCGTGGACGGCCGCGGCACCGGCGACGAAAACTGGTCCGACTGGAAAGAGGGCCTCGTCTGGCAGCTCTACCACAGCACCTCCAGCTACCTTGCGGACGGCGAAGCCTTTTACCGCCAGCGCGCCACCGAGCGCGAAGCCCTGCGCGGCGCGGTCGCGAAAAAAGTCCCCGCCGAGTTTCGCGACGAGGCCGACGCGCATTTCGAGGCCATGCCCGAGCGCTACTTCCAGACCTACGGTGCGGCGGAAATCGTCGGGCACATCCGCCTTTTCCACAGCTTCCTCGAAGCCCACCACAGCGATGAAAAACTCGGCCTCGCGCCGGCCATGAAATGGGTCGCCAACCCCGACCGCGGCCACAGCGAATTCTGGTTCTGCGGCTGGGACCGTCCCGAACTGCTCGCCCGCATCGCCGGCTCGCTCTCCGTCGCCCAGCTCAACATTCTCAGCGCCGACGTCTTCACCCGCAGCGACTCGCTGGTGCTCGACATCTTCCGCGTGTGCAACACGAAATTCGAGGCCGTGACCGACGAAAAGGAAATGGCCCTCGTCGAAAAACGGCTCCGCGAATCCATCGCCGAGGAGCACTACGACTTCACTCCCCTGCTCGTCAAAGCCATGAAAAAGCGCGGCTTTCACCTCGCGCAGGAGCTGGATTTTTCCACCCGCATCGTCGTCGAAAACGAGACGCATCCCGTCTATACGCTCGTCGATATTCAGACGCCCGACCGCCTCGGCCTGCTCTCGAATCTCCTCCGCGCCTTCGCCGAGACCGGCGTGCAGATCGCCCTCTCCCGCATCGCCACGGAAAAAGGCGCGGCCATCGACGCCTTCTACGTCACCGCCGCCGACGGCAAAAAACTCCGCGACCCCGCCACCATCGCCCGCCTGCAAACCGCGCTGCACCTCGCCTCGCAAGCCCCGCCCGCCGCGTAGTACTCAGCGCGCTGGCCGGCGTACTTTCACCGCGGGTTTTTCCAGCGCCGTCCCGCACGCGGCGGCGATGGTTTCGAGATCGTCGAGGAATTTCGCGCGCCGGCTGGCGGGGAGATTTTCCAGCACCTGCGCCTGCAACTCCACCGCGATGGCGCGCGCCTTTTCAAACGCGCGGCGACCTGCGGGCCGCACCGTCACGCGATGCGCGCGCTTGTCCTGCTCATGCGGCGCGCGGGTGAGCAGGCCGGCTTTTTCCATGCGCGAAAGTGTGGACGTGATCGTGTTCGGATCGCTCGCCATGAGGTCGGTGAGCCCGCGCTGGGTGAGGCCCTGCGGGTCGCCTTCGCTCAGCCAGCGCAGGATGGAAAACTGATCCGGCGTCACGCCAAGATGCGCGATGCGCTGGCGGAAAGTCTGGTTCAGCCCGTACCACGCGCGGCGCAGGAGCACGGGCAGGCGCTTGACGGGTGCGGGCGGGAGCGGTTCGGGCATCGGGGGGCGGAGCATGCAATCGTCGCGCACAAATCCAACTCCGAACTTTCTGCGCGCCTACGACATCGTCAGGGTGAGGGTTCACCTCCCATCCACATGCTCAAAATCCTCCGCTCTCGTTTCGCCGCGCCACTCCTCGCGGCGCTCACCCTTTTCACCACCGCCAGCGCGGCTGATGAAAAGCCCGCCAGCCTCGCGACCGTGCTTCAGCCCTTCGTCGAAAATCACACGCTCGCCGGGGCCGTCGTGCTCGTGGCGTCGCGTGACAAAGTGCTCGCAGTCGAGACGGCCGGCTTTGCCGACCTCGCTGCGCAAAAACCGATGACGCCCGACACGCTGTTTTGGATCGCCTCGCAATCGAAGGCAATGACCGCCACCGGGCTGATGATGCTCGTGGATGAAGGCAAGGTGAGCGTGGATGACCCGGTGGAAAAATATCTGCCCGAGTTCCGCGGCCAGATGGTCGCGGTCGAGCAGGACGCCGAGCACGCGCTGCTGCGCCGGCCCGCGCATCCCATCACAGTGCGCGAAGTGCTCAGCCACACCAGCGGCCTGCCCTTCAAATCGCCGCTGGAGGAGCCCACGCTCGACGGCCTGCCACTGCGCGTGGCCGTGCGCAGTTACGGCACGGTGCCGCTGAAATTCGAGCCGGGCACAAAATGGGATTACTCAAACGCGGGCATCAACACCGCGGGCCGGATCATCGAAGTCGTGAGCGGGATGGCCTACGAGGACTTCATGCAGCAGCGCCTGTTCGGGCCGCTAGGGATGAAAGACACGACCTTCTGGCCGAACGAGCAGCAGGTGCAGCGGCTCGCGAAATCCTACAAACCGAACGCTGCCAAAGACGGCCTCGAAGAAACCACCGTCGGCCAGCTCATCTACCCGCTCACCGATCGCACGCGGCGTTTCCCGATGCCCGCCGGCGGACTTTTTTCCACCGCGGGCGATGTCGCCCGCTACTGCCAGATGCTCCTCCGCGGCGGCGAACTCGGCGGGCGGCGCTACCTTTCCGAAGCCTCCACGAAAATGATGACCACGAAGCAAACCGCCAGCGCCGTGGAGCACATCTACGGCTTCGGGCTCGACACCGGCGGTGGGAATTTCGGCCACGGCGGCGCGTTTGCCACGAGCATGGATGTGCGTCCGTCCCGCGACCTCATCACCATCTGGATGGTGCAGCACGCCGGCTTTCCCGGCGACGGCGGGAAAAGCCACGGCGCCTTCAAACAAGCCGCCGACCAGCTCTACGGCAGCGCGCCAAAACCGTAGCGATGCGGAGAGCGTGGGATGCAGCTCACGAAAGTGCGGAGCCATCCATGCCTGTCATCCTGAACGGAGCGCAGGCTTTGCGAAGCGCAGTCGAAAGTCGAGTCCGCGAGACGCCGCACGGGCGTAGGTGCGCAGCGGCAAACCCTAAATTTTTCGCGGGCGGAAGCGGCGGGGAAAAAACGTGTCGCTCGCACTCACCTCCTCCACCTGCGGAAATATATGGAGGTTCTTCAACTCCGTTCCGTTCGCAAAGCCGAACGGAACTCGGCTCAGAATGACAGGTTTTTCAAACCGCCTCGCCGCCAAAACGCGTCCGCCCATTTAATACGTGTAAGTATCTTTTGACATCGCCTGCCTTCGTTCCTAAAAACCTCTCCGCGCTGCCTCGCAGCATCCATCCCGCCCGACCGCCCATGAAGCCATCACTCCTCTCCGCCGTCACTTTCACCCTCGCTCTCGCTGCCGCCCCGCTGCATGGCGCGACGAAAGAAAAGCCTGCCGCCGCCGGCGTGCATGGCTGGCTCGACTGGCGCGGGCCGCTCAATACCGGCGTCTCGCTGGAGAAAGGGCTGCCGGAAAAAGTGGACGCGAAAGCGGCGCTGTGGACGGCGGATTTTCCCGGCCAGTCCGCACCGGTGATCGCGAACGGGAAGCTCTACATCATCGGCTTTCAAGGCGAGGGACCGGACTTGCAGGAGGGCGTGGCGTGCTTCGATGCGGAGAGCGGGAAGCCTTTGTGGAAGCAGCTCTTCAACGATTTCCTCAGCGACATCGTCTATCTGCGCTACTCGACTTCCAGCCCGGCGGTCGATCCCGAGACGGGCAATGTCTATTCGCAAGGCAGCCAGGGTTTGCTCTCCTGCTTCACCGCGGATGGCAAGCTGCTGTGGCAGCATTCGCTGATGGAGGAATTCGGCCGGCTCACCTTTCCGAACAACCGCACGGCATCGCCGCTGATTGATCAGGAACTCGTCATCACGCGCGGCATCACCTCGGCCTGGGGCGCGCATGGCGCGGCGGGGGATCGCTTCTATGCCTTCGACAAAAAGACGGGCGAACTCGTCTGGTCGAGCGCGCCCGGCGATCGGCCGCAGGACAATACGTTCTGCCATCCGTGGCTCGGCTTCCACGAGGGGAAGCGCGTGCTCTACTCCGCGGGCGGCGACTCTACGCTCCTCGCGATCAACGCGCGCACGGGGGAACCGCTCTGGCGCACCTCCGTGGCGAAGGCGGGCGCAAAAGGCGGCATCAACGCCGCGGTGCTGGAGCACAAGGGCCGCATCATCGTCACGCATGAAAGCGAGAATCTCGACACGAGCGACGTGGGCCGCATGGCGGCGTTTAAAATCCCCGAGGGCGTGAAGCCGCCGACCCCGCAGACGCCGCAGGTCATTCCGACGAAGGAACTCGAGCAGTGGCGCAATCCCGTCGGCGCGCTGGCGAGTTCGCCGGTGCTCGTCGGCGACCGCATCTACGCGGTCAACGGCACGGGCGACCTCTGCGCCATCGACGCGAACGACGGCAAGGTTTTGTGGAAAAAAAAGCTCGGCATCGAGCAGCGCCAAAGCTCGCCCTTTTACGCCGACGGCAAACTCTACATCGCCATGTACATCGCCTCCGCGAGCGGTGCGGCGGCGAGCGAGACGGTGGGCGACGGCGAGCTTTTCATCGTCAAGCCGGGCGACAAAGACGCGGAGATTTTGAGCCACACCGTCCTCACCGGCAAATGCTATGGCTCGCCCGTCGGCTACGACGGACGGCTCTACGTGCAGACGGAAAAGAAGCTCTACTGCTTCGGCAAGAAAGGTGCGAGCAAGGGCCTCGCGCCTGCGCCCGAGCCGGAGAAGTGGCCCGCGCCCGGCGAGAAAAAGCAGCTTCAGATCATCCCATACGAAGTGCTGCTCCAGCCGGGCAAGACGCAGTCCTTCCGCATCCGCGCGCTTGATGCGAACGGCTTCACCGTTGAGGAAAACGTCGATCCGAAATCCGTAAAGTGGGAGCCGTTCATCCCGCCGACCGCGCTCGTGAAAGCGACGATGAAAGCCAGCTTCAACGCCGACGGGCAGCTCGCCGGTGAAGGCCCGTCCGCCGGGCAATGGAAGGCAACGGTGGGCGAACTGAGCGGCTTCATCAAAGGCCGCGTGGTCAGCGCGCTGCCGATCAAGCAGGACTTCGAGACGTTTGAATTCAAGGAAACCACCGGCCCCGGCCTCGGCAAAGAACCGCTCGCCCTGCCGCCCGCCGAGCCTGGCAAGCCCGCGCCCGCCGCCGGCCCCACGACTTGGAATGTCGTCGAAGAGCCCACGCCTTTCTCTTACCCGCCGCTGTGGTGGAACAGTGCGCGCTTCCGTTTCGAGGTGCGCCAGGCTCCCGGCGATGGCGGCACGAAGGCGTTTTGCAAGACCATCGACAACAAACTTTTCCAGCGCGGGCAGGTCTTCATCGGCGCGCCGGACACGAGCGGCTACACCATCGAGGCCGACGTGCTGAGCGAGGGCAACAAGCGCAAGATGAGCGAAGTCGGCGTTATCAACCAGCGCTACGCCATCGTGCTCAAAGGCAATGCGCAGCAGCTCGAAATCAGCTCGAACCAGGAACTCTACAAAGACCTCCCGCACAGCGCGCCCTTCAAGTGGTCGCCCGGCGAATGGTACCGCCTCAAGGCCCGCGTGGATGTGGCCAAAGACGGCACCGGCACCGTGCGCGCGAAGGCGTGGAA
>JANXWQ010000535.1 GCA_025351065.1 Chthoniobacter sp.
TCGACAAGGCCGAGTTGCTTTGCAAACTCAGCGAGGGCGGCGAGCATGGCGGGCATGGCGTGGTGCTCGGCCCGGATGGCAAGTCGATCTACTTCGTCGCCGGCAACCACACGAAAGTCCCCGCGTCGATCGCCTACGCGCGGCCTGTGGCCATCGGCGAGGATCATCTCATCACCCGCATGTGGGACGCCAATGGCCACGCCGCAGGCATCCTCGCGCCCGGCGGCTACGTCTGCAAAACCGATCCCGACGGCAAGCGTGTCGAGCTTTTCGCGGGCGGCTTTCGGAACCAGTATGACATCGCCTTCGACGCGAACGGCGAGCTTTTCACCTACGACTCCGACATGGAATGGGACATGGGCGCGCCGTGGTACATGCCCACGCGGATCAACCACATCGTGAGCGGCGGCGACTACGGCCAGCGGCCCGAGCCGGAGCGCCAGCCGTAGTCGCCGCCGCTCACGATGTGGTTGATGCGCGTGGGCATGTACCACGGCGTGCCCATGTCCCATTCCATGTCGGAGTCGTAGGTGAAAAGCTCGCCGTTCGCGTCAAAGGCGATGTCGTACATGTTGCGGAAACCGCCGGCGAAAAGCTCCACGCGCTTGCCGTCGGCGTCGGTTTTGCAGACGTAGCCGCCGGGCGCGAGGATGCCTTTCGCGTGGCCGTTCGCGTCCCACATGCGGGTGATGAGATGATCCTCGCCGATGGCCACGGGCCGCTTCGCGTCGAGATGCTCGGGCACTTTCGTGTGGTTGCCCGCCACGAAGTAGATCGACTTTCCATCCGGCCCCAGTACCACGCCATGCACCCCGTGCTCGCCGCCTTCGCTGCATTTCACGATGTATTCGGCCTGGTCAAAATGGTCGTCGCCGTTCGTGTCGCGTAAGCGCCAGAGCCCTTTCCCGTCCATTTCGTTGTTCATCACGTAGAGGCTGTTGAAGGCGTAGAGCAGCCCGTGCGCTCCACCGAGCGGTTTGCCGTTGAGGCCGCTCGGCAGCGCGAGCGGCTCCACTTTTGTCCCCTCGGTCGTGCCGAGCGGCGGCACGGTCACGCGGAAAAGTCCGCCGTACTGATCGCCTACGATGAGCCGGCCCTTCGCGTCCTCCGTCATGGAAACCCACGAGCCCTGCTCCGCTTTCGGCACCGTATAGATCAGCTCGACTTTGAAACCCGCCGCGACCGTCAGCGACTCGGGATCAGCCGCCGCGCCACTGCCGCCGCGCTTGGCACCCGCAAAGACATCGCCCCACGGCGCATCGCCGAGCTTCGCGATTGTCACCGGCTTGCCCCAGCCCTCGGCCTTGAACTCCGCCGCCGACCAGCCCGCGCTTTCCTTTTCCCCGCTCAGCCACGTCGTGTCCGTGACCACGAGCACCTGCTTCGCACCGCCCACCTTGGCCTCGATCCGCGCCACCACCGCCGCCACACCGTCATCATTTTTCCCGCGGATCGCGAGGACATTTTCGCCGGGTCGCAGTTGCTTTTCCACGCGCGCCTTCGCCGCGTCGGCCCACG
Source organism: Chthoniobacter sp. (assembly GCA_025351065.1). Taxonomy (GTDB): domain Bacteria; phylum Verrucomicrobiota; class Verrucomicrobiia; order Chthoniobacterales; family Chthoniobacteraceae; genus Chthoniobacter. Next base: position 1,519 of record JANXWQ010000535.1, read on the forward strand.
CGTCGGTCTTCGCGACCTCCGCGCCGTTGAGGTAGGCGGTCGCGTGATTGTCGCCGGAGACGAGCAGCGTGGCCTCGGTCACACCCGCAGGGACGGTGAAGGTCTTGCGGAAAAAGCGCACCTCGCCATCGGCGGCTTTGGCGGTGTGCCAGATCCATTCGGCGGTTTGCGCGCGGGCGGTGGCGAGGCTGAGCAGGGCGAGAAGAAAAACGCGGAGGGTGTGCATGAGAGTGGTGCTAGGAAACCGATGCCGTCCGCTTTTCCTAGCGGAAAAAAACGGCGGCGCGGGCCGGTCTTGCACTCGCCGCCGGGAGCGGGAAAACTTCCGCGGCCTTCCACTCCCCTCGCCCATGAAAACCAACGCCCTCCCCTTCCTCCTCGCCGCCCTCGTCTGCGCCGCCGTGCTCATCGCCGAGGAGCAGCGCATCGGCGGCCTGCGGCAAAGTCTCGCGCAACTGCAAAAGGACACCACCGCCGCGCAGGAGCAGATGAACCGCGACGACGCCGAGCTGAAAAAACTCCGCGAACGCAGCACCGCGCTCGCCTCCGAGTCCGAGCAGTTGCGCGAGCATCTCACCGAGGCGAAAGCCGCCGCCCCGGATGCCGCCGCAGGCGCGACCGCCGCCAGCGCGGGCGCGAAAAAAGACGACCCGCAGGCCGGCTGGATGAAGGGGATGGCGAAAATGTTCCGCGATCCCGAAATGAAGAAGGTCATGCGCACCCAGCAGAGCATGGGCCTCCGCATGATGTACGGCGACCTCGGCAAAGAACTCGGCCTTTCCACCGCCGACACCGACAAGCTCCTGGAGCTGATCGCTGACCGGCAGATGGACGCAAGCGAGAAGGCCATGGCGAGCATCGACGGCGCGGAAAAAGACCCCGCCAAACTCGCGCAGGCGGGCCAGGACGCGCAGCAGGTGGTCGCGGATTACGAGGAAAAACTCAAGGCGCTGCTCGGGCCGGAAAAGATGACGAAGCTCAACGAATTCGAGCGCACCATGGGCGACCGCATGGCCCTCCAGCAGTACAGCGGGAGCTTCTCCGCCGCCGGCCAGCCGCTCGACGCCACCCAGCGCACGGGCCTCCTCCAGATCATGAAAGAGGAGCGCCTGAAAACGCCCGCCGGCCCGCTCGATCCCGGCAGCAAGGACGTGGCCGCGTCGATGAAAGCGATGCAGTCCGGCGACGCCCTCGAAAAATCGCTGGAGACGCAGCGCCAGCTCCAGCAGCGCGTCTTTGACCGCGCGCACACCGTCCTCACACCCGACCAGATGAACGCCTTTGCCGAAGCGCAAAAGGCGCAGCTCCAGATGCAGGAGATGGGTGTGAAAATGGGCCGCGCCATGTTCGGCGGCGACAAGGCGAAGTGACGCGCTGCGATTCGGTGGCGTTTTTATTTTAACGCAGAGACGCAGAGGTCGAAGACGGAGGCGGCACTTTTTGCGAGGGATTTTTCCGCCCAAAATCTCTGCGTCCTCCGCGTCTCTGCGCCTCTGCGTTAAAAATAGAAACCACCCGAACCGGCGGTGAACGCGCTGGGCAGAGCGGCCCGCCGTCTGCTATGCAAACGCGCGGCATGAATCCCGTCACCACCTTGACGCCCGAGCAGATCGCGCAATTTCGCGCCGACGGCTTCCTCGCGCTCCCGAGCATCACCACGCCCGCGGAGGTGGCGCAGTTGCGCGGGATTTTCGACCGGCTTTTCGCCGAAGGCGCGGGCTGGAAAAAAGGCGCGCAGTTTGACCTCGCCGGCACCGACGAGAACCAGCGGCCCGCGCTGCCGCAGATTTTGAATCCGGCGGAATTCGCGCCCGAGCTGCGCGCCACGCAGTTTCGCCAAAACGCTCTGGCCATCGCGCGGCAGTTGCTCGGCGCGGACGCGGAGCCGTGGTTCGAGCACGCGATTTTGAAACCGCCCCGCTACGGCGCGGCCACGCCGTGGCATCAGGACGAAGCGCATCGCGACGACCCCGGCGTGACCTACGAGCAGCTCAGCGTGTGGCTGCCGCTGCAGGAGGCCACCGAGGCCAACGGCTGCATGCGCTTCATCGCGCGCAGCCATCTCGGGCCGGTGCTCCCGCACCACTCGCCCGGCGATGACCCGCGCGTGACGGCGCTGGAATGTGTGGGCAGCTTCGCTCCCGCCGACGCCATCCCCTGCCCGCTGCCGGCGGGCGGCGCGACCATCCACCACTGCCGCACGCTGCACGCCGCGGGCCCGAACGGCTCGGACCTCCCGCGCCGCGCCTACATCCTCGCCTTTCGCAGCGCGGTGCGGCCCGACGCCGCGTTTCGCGGCTACCCGTGGAATGGGGAAAAGCACACCGCCGCCCAAGCCCGCCACGCCGCGTGGCAAAACCGCGGCGGCCCGCTCGGCCGCGCCAGCCGCGCCGCGCTGAGCGCCGCCGCCGGACTGCTGGCCCGCGTCCGCGGCAAAGCCGCGCGCCTGCTCCGCAAATGAACCCGCGGCTGCGGCTCACGCTTTGCGTCCTGCTGCTCGCCGGCACGATTTACGGCCTCTGGCCGCGCCCCGCTTTGCGCCACCCGCCCGGCGTGCTGGTGGCCGCGGAGCCTGAGCAGCACTTGATCGCCGGGGGCACGCTGCCCGCGACGCACGGCTGGACGCTGACCGCCGCCGCCACCTACACCATCCAGGCGCGCGTGCTCCACACCCGCCGCTACTGGGACGACGGCAGCGCGCTCGTGCCGTACGATGTGGCGCTCGGCTGGGGCCGCATGTCGGATCAGGCGGTGCTCGACCAGTTGAAGATTTCGCAAAGCACCCGCTTCATGTTTTACCGCTGGGAAAATGCGCCGCCGATCCCCGCCGCGGAAATCGTCTGCCACGCCTCGAACAACCACCTCATCGCCGCCAGCCCCGCAGTCGCCGCCGTCATCCGCCGCCTGCGCACCGGCCAGATCGCCACCCTCCGCGGCTACCTCGTCAACGCCACCGGCCCCGACGGCGGCCACTGGAACACCTCCCTCGCCCGCACCGACAACGGCCCCGGCGCGTGCGAGCTTTTCTACGTCGAGTCCGCCCGCGCGGAAGACGATGTGATCTGACCCACGCCTTTCCGCTCGCCGCCGCCCCGCTCGCGCCGGAAAAATGCGCGCATGCCTTTGACTCCATGCCGCCAATGTCGCGAACCCGTGGACGCGCAATCCGCCGTCTGCCCGCATTGCCACGCGCCGCGCCCGGCGATGGCCGAATGGCACGGCGAGGGTTTTGAATGGCGCTCGCCGGGGCAGTGGTGCGGCGTGCCGGTGGTGCATGTGGCTTTTGGCAACGGCGCGGACGGCCGGCCGCGCGTGGCCCGCGGCCTCATCGCCGTCGGGCAGCGCGCGGTGGGCGGGGTGGCCGTGGGCATCGTGGCGACGGGCTTCGTCGCCATCGGCGTGGTGGCGCTGGGCGTTTTTTCCTGCGGCGTAGTGGCCGTGGGCGCGGGTGCGGCAGCGGGGGTGAACGCGCTCGCGCCTTTCGCCATCGGCGTGGTGGCCGCGGGTTATGCGGCCGGCGGCGTCGCGGCCTACGGATGGAAAATTCTTTTTGCCGTCACGCGCTGAGCGGGAGAAAACGGCGCCATGTCTCCTCACCGCCTGCTCCTCGCGTTCGCCGGTTATGCCCAGCGCGCAGGGCTGTTACTCGGGCTGTTACTCACGCTCAGCGCAAACTGTCGCGCCGGTCAGCATGAGTTACTCGGCGAGCTAAAGGCGAAGGTCAAAGCCGACGCGGCGGACTTTGTCTCCTGGAACAAGCTCGCCGACGCCGAACTCCGCCAGCTCAGCGCCACCGGCGACCCGGCCTGTCTTACCCGCGCGGCTGAGGCTGTGGAGCACTCGCTCCAATCCGCGAACCCCGAATTCAACCACGGCGGCCTCGCCGTGCGGGCGCGCGTCGCCCTTGCCTCCCATCGTTTCACCGAAGCCCGGCGCGATGCGGAACTGCTGCGCACCCTCATGCCCGACAGCACTTACCCGCTCCAGTTCCTCGGCGACGCCCTGCTCAACCTCGGCGAATACGAAGCCGCCACGCGGGCGTGGCATCAACTGTTCGCGCGCGACGGCAGCACCCTCGCCACCGAGCCCCGGCTCGCCCAACTCGACCTCGTCTATGGCCGCACCGCGCCGGCGCACGAACACCTAACCGCGGCGCTGGCGCTCGCGGAAAAGCTCACGCCGCCCTCGCCCGAAACCGTCGCCTGGTGCCATGTCCAACTCGGCGAACTCGCGTTCCGCTCCGGCGACTGGGAAACCGCCGGGAAACATTACACCGCCGCCCTGACCGCCCAACCCGACTATTACTCCGCACTCGATCACCTCGCCGAACTCCGCGGAGCCCAGGTCCGGATCGACGAAGCCATCGCCACTTACACCCATCTGCTCGAAAACCTCCCCCGCCCCGAACTGATGCAGGCGCTCGGCGACCTATACCTTTCCATCGGCAAACCCGCCGACGCCAAGCCCTGGCACGACCGCGCCCTCACCGCCTACCTCGCTTCCGTCGAGCGTGGCGAGGTGTTATACTTTCATCATCTGACCGGCTTTTATGCCGACTCGGTCAAAGAACCTGCCAAAGCCGTGGAGTGGGCCCGCCGCGACCTTGCGCTGCGGCCCAGCATCCAAGCCTGCGACGCCCTCGCCTGGGCACTGCACAAAGCCGGCCAAAATGAAGAAGCCACCGGCCTAGTGTCCAAAGCCCTCGCCACCGGCACGCGCGACGCCCACATCCTCTACCACGCCGGCCTCATCCGCATGGCCGCCGGCAACGTCGCCGACGGTTCAGCCCTCCTGCAGCAAGCCCTCGCCGCCAACCCGCGCTACAACACCTTTCACGTCCACCGCTGATAAGCCCAAGTATCGCCCTGCGCCACTGTAGGGGAGGCTGACCGCTTCCCCTACAGTGGCGCAGAGTCAGCAACTGCTTTCGCAACCGGTTAGAACGTCTTTAGCAGGTCGATCAGGTCTTCCAATTCCTGCGGCGTGAGTCCTTTCGCAAAGTAATGGCCGCGATCCATCACCAGATCGGGTGAGTTACTGATCTCCAGCAGCTTCGTCGCTATTTCCGCCGTAGCCTGCTTGCGATCCTCCTCGCTGCCGGCCAACTTCAAAGCTTTCAAACGCTCAATCACAGCCAGGATGTTACCCGGCATCTTGGCGTCGTCAGGATTGATATTGGTCAGCAAGTCAACCGGCGTTCCTGCCGGAATCGGCCCGATATTCAGGTCGCCCTTTTGCCCGACGATCAGCTTGGCGAGGAAAATGGAGGCCACCGCCAGCACCGCCACCACACAAGCGAACTTGCGCAGCCCGCTTTGCGGAGCATTCTTGAGCAGCAGAAGCGCGGCGGCGATCAGCAGCGTTATGGGCAAGACCCAGGGATGCACCACCAACCACATGACCGGCCCAGCAGTAACTCCGGCCAACCCAGCCCCGATGCTCGGCGCGGGTATGTGCAGATAGGTGTCCACCGGCGTTCGCCAGATGAGGCCGTGATCCTGCTGCAAACGCGCGACGGTGGCATGATTGAGCGGCGCACCCATGTCCTTCGGCGGCTCCTGCTCATACCGTTTCACCGCGGCTTCCTCCTCCGTCTTGCCGAGGGTGAGGACCCGGCGGATGCCGTCATCAAATGCTTCCAGCCGCCCTTTGACCGACGGGTCGTTGTTAAACAGGCCGGCCGTGTTGTTATGCAGGAAGGGAGCCGTCGCCCACAGCCCGATCAGGCTGGCCGGACGGTAATAGCCGCGGCCATTGCCCGGTGCCTTGAACGGCTCATCCTTTTGCGTGAATGGATTCCAGCAGGTGATGTTACCCACCGAAGCAAGGTTCTTGTAAACATCGGAGGAAAAATCCTCCCACATGTGTCCCTTGAGCCCGTTGCTCGCCATCGCGCGGGAGGCATTGGTCTTGATAACCGTCACCGGCACGCGCACCTCGGTGGAAAGGAAGTTGTTCTCCCAAAAATCCTGCCTCTCGACTTCCGCCAGCGCCCACCTGCGGTAGGTTTCGCTCTTTTGGTGCCCCATCAACTCGCTCCCCTCCACCTTCTCCGGGCCCAACGGGGCACCATTTTCGCCATTGGGTTGTTTGCTGGAGTGGCAGATGATGCAACGCTCGGCAAAGACCTTGCGCCCCGCCGCCAGTTCCGGCGACCAGGCCACGCCCTCGCCTTTCAGCTTGCCCAGTTCCTTACCGCCGGGGGCATCTTTCAGCCGCATCGGGCCGGTGGACTTGAGGAAGAATAGAGCGAGGTAATCGACATACTTTCCCGTCACCTGCCAGTTCACGGAGTTCTTCTCCAGGTCGGCCAGCTTGAAAGGCTCCTGCGTCTTAAAGCCGACCAGTGGGTTGCAAAGCGTAACCCAGCGCTCGCCAAACAGGCCGATGTTCAGATGCACGCGCGCCAGCGCGCTCCACGCACCCACGGAATCCGCACCTTCCAGCAGGATGCGCGGCACGGGACGCGGGTTGGCATAGGCATCAGGCAAACGGTAAAGGGTGATCGGCATTTTCGCCGACTCCGCGGATACCTGCTCGAAAAAGTTGTGGCCGTAACGCGCCTTGTATTCCTGCGCGTACTCTGGGCTGCGGTGAGCTAGAAAGCCCGATCGGTCCAGCCGCGCCGGGAGGTCGACTAGCGCGTTCATGGTGTTGGTGTTGTTGATTTGATCCGTCGCGATGAGCGAGGTATCGACCGTGCCGGGCGGCTGGCTGTCCAGGACATGATAGACGATGTTATCCTCCTTCAGCAGATTCCCCACCACCGCGCGAATCCGCAGATACTGCGCGCCAATAGTAGTCGAGAGGTTCTCCCACTTGGGAGCCTCCGGGTCGGCGGGCGGGTTCAGCGGATGCGGCGAGGCATGGCAAAAGGCGCAGGCCATGCCGACGCGATAGGGCCGGACTAAGTCAGGCCTGCCATAGTAAGCCGGGTCTTTAAAATACTTGACCGGATCCCAGGCCTTCCGGGCCTGCTCGTCAAACTTCGGGTTGGGAAACAGCCGCAGACCCACGATGCCCGAGGAGCGTCCATAGACTTTGGGGTCGGGCTGTTTCGCGGACGCATCCTGGACCTGCCGGATGTAAAGGCCAAACTCGTCCGGCTGGTCCGGCACTTTGGTGCCCGGCTCGATGGTCAGGCCCGCCGGTGCCCAGCGCTTTCTGCCAAACTGATCGTTCGGTCCGAATTCGCACAGTTTCAGCAAGTCCATGAAACCATAGCTATGGTTCGCCAGATAATCCCAAAACTGGTCGTTGCCAGCGCACCACATCATCCAACTGTTACGGCCCTTGATTTCATCCGCGCCCAAGGCCAGCGGCTTGAGGACGCCGCCGTCCGGGCGCTGATCCATGGCTTTGAAGTAGTCGAAATCATCCGCCGGAAAATCCGCCACGGTCTTGCCCTGCGCCTTGGCCTCATCGACCAGTTCCGCCGAAGCCGGGCCGCCCAACCAAAGGCCGGCGGCTGCCGCCAGGCCGGCCCAGAATTGACGAATCGTGAAATGAGATAATTTGGGATTCATAATGTTGGATGGGGTGGGGTTTGCCGGGAGGAGATTGCGTATGAGCGTTACTTCGGAGCGGCCTGCCAGCCGCTCGCCGAAGCGCGAGAGAAAATCGCCGAGATGTTCATTGGACTTCATCCACCGCCTTGTTTTCCGCATCCTCAGGCCAGCCCGATCAGCATGGCAATAATTATCACGCGGAATTTTTTTCCCACTGGCCGCCGCACCCTCGATGGCATAAGCCTGCTCGGCACTCGCCGCCTGCGCTACAGACCATGCCTTTCAAACCCACGCCGATGATGCCCTGGCTCCTACGCAGTCTTATTGTCCTGCAAGCCGCCGCGCTCACTGCGCTGGCGCATCCCGTGGCGCAGGGCGCGGTGGACTTGGCAGTGCGTACCGGGGTTATTGAAGTCCACGCCAGGGTCTCGAATGAGGAAGCCTTTGTGGCCGCGGCCTTTGGCGGAAAGGCGGACGTCGGAACGACGCTCGATGATGTCTGGCAGCGTCACGGCGCATACCTGCTGGCCCACTTCCAAGTCAAAGCGGACGGGACTCCGCTGGCCGGCAAGGTAACGCGCATCACCCCTCCGGTTACAACTACGCCGGAGGGTCGTGTGACCTATGACCTGACCTTTGCGCTTCCGCCGGAACAACCGCGCCCGGAGGTGATTGTCCTAAGGCAAAATATGCTGAATGAGTTTGTCTTTGCACCGGGCAATCCGTGGGAGGCGAGTTACATTGTGAGCCTTTCCGTGGAAGGCCGGCCAGTGCAGGCTGGGCGGCTGCTGGCCTCGGGCCGGCCGCTCGCCCTGGGTTGCAACTGGGCGGTGCCCGCCACTGCACCTGCCGCGGATCGATGGACGATGGTTTGCGCTTTCGTACGGCTTGGGATCGCCCACATCCTGGGCGGTTACGATCATTTGCTTTTTGTCGCGGGGTTGGTGTTAGCGGTGGTTAGTCTGCTGGACTTGGTGAAAGTGGTAACGGCCTTTACCGTCGCGCACACGCTCACCCTCACGCTCGCCGCGCTCGACGTCGTGCGACTGCCGGGGCGGTTCGTAGAGCCGATGATCGCGGCGAGCATTGTGTTTGTCGCTTTGCAAAATCTGCTCGCGCCCGCGCGCAGCCGCGGCTGGGCGCGGCTCGCCGTGGCCTTTGGCTTCGGGCTGTTTCATGGCCTGGGCTTTGCCGGCGGGTTGCTAGCGGCGATGGAAGGCATGCCTGGCAGCACCATTTTCACGGCGATAGCCGCGTTCAGCATCGGTGTGGAAATCGGGCATCAGTTCGTGGCGCTGCCGTTGTTTGGCGCTTTGAAAATCATGCGCTCGGCCAGCCGGCAGGCGGCCGACCCCGAACGTGTGCCGCGCTGGGCGATATGCATTGGTTCGGGCGTGATCGCCACTGCGGGCATGGTCTATCTGGTGGCAGCACTGCGCTGACACGGGCTGGTTGGCAACCCACGTTATTTGTCCGAATTGCGGCTTGCCAAGGGCCGGCGCGGCTGGTCAGGCCCAGGCCCAGGCGGCCAAGACCCGCACCAAGAACCACCCGCACCCCACGCACTGACCCTCCGCGTGCGGAAGCTCGTCCTCTGTGTGCTCGTGATCGCGCTCGGCGCGGGTGGCGCTGCCCGCGCCGACTCGACCACGACGCGCCACCTGCTCGCCGGCGTCCACGCGTTCCAGCAGGGCGCCTACGAGGAGGCGCTCGTCGAGCTCCGCGTGGTGGCGCGTGCGGCCGACGCGCCCACGGACCTCGCTTTCTACCTGGGCCCG
>JANXWQ010000538.1 GCA_025351065.1 Chthoniobacter sp.
CTAAGCGGCAACGGCAGCGGCGGCGGCAGCAGCCGCACTGGGCGCTGATCTTTTTCTTCCTGCAAAAAACCCCACGCCCATGCATCACGCCTCACTTTTCACCGCGCTCGCCGCCGCTCTCCTCCTCGCCGCCCCGCTGCACGCACAGACCGCGCGGCCCGGCGGCAATGCCCGCGGCACCACCGGCACCACCACGCGCGGCGGCGGTCTCGGCGGCGGCACTGGCACTGGCGGCACCAGCCGCACCAGCACCGGCTCACGCCAGTACCGCAGCAACACGGAACTCGGCGACGCCGTCATCACCACCGACCCGGAGACGCGCTCGCTCATCATCGTCACCGACGAGGACACGCACCGCGACATGGTCGGCGTCATCAAAACGCTCGACCAGCCGAAGCCGCAGGTGCTCATCAAAGTCGTCTTTCTCGAAGTCACGTACAACAAGGCGCTCGATGTCGGCGTCGAGGGCAGCTACACCTTCAACCTCAAGAATCCCATCCCCGCGGCCACCGGCACGAGCACCGCGACCACGGCCACCACCGCCACCAGCGGCACCGCGCCCAACACCACCACCAACGCCGTCAACAGCTCGCTCGTCACGAATATCGGCACCGCGGCCAATGTCGGGCGCACCGCGACGCTGCAAAATCTCTTCGGCCTCTCCACGCTCACGCAAGGCAGCTTCGTCCGGCTCGCGAGCGATGACTGGTCGGCCACACTCCACGCGCTGGCGAGCAAAGGGAAAGTCGAGGTGCTGTCGCGGCCGTCCATCATGGCGCGCAACAATCAGGAAGCTGTCATCGTCGTCGGTTCCGAGGTGCCCTTTATCACCGCGAGCAGCCTCACCTCCACGGGCCAGACGAACAACACCATCAAGTACGACAACGTCGGCATCATCCTCCGCGTCACGCCTTTCATCACCTCCGAGGGCACGGTGGAAATGATCGTCGCGCCCGAGATTTCCGCGCTCACCGACCAGACCGTGCCCATCGGGAATAACATCAGCGCGCCCGTCATCTCGAAGCGCTCCGCCGAGACCGTCGTGGTCACGCCGCACGCGCAGACCGTGGTCATCGGCGGGCTCATGCAGACGCAGAAAACCTCGTCGGTGCAGAAGATTCCGCTGCTCGGCGACATCCCGTATCTGGGCAATGCCTTTCGCCGCACCATCAACAGCGACACCAAAACCGAGCTGCTGATTTTCCTCACGCCCTACATCGTCAACAACGGCGACGGCCTCGCCAAATACACCGCCGACGAGATGAACCGCACCGAGCTGGTGGACAAATCCTTCACCCAAAAGGAACTCGACAAGTACCTCGACTCGATGCCCGCGCCGCCCATCGACTTGGAAACCCCGCGCAAGACGACCACGACCGTCAAGGTCGTGAAATCCACTACGCGCAAAGGGACTGCGCCGCCGGCCATCGCACCCGCCGAGCCGGCCGTGCAGGTCGCGCCGCCGCCGGTCAGCGCCAAGCCCACGCCTGCGCCGCGGTCGGGGAATCATTGAGCTGAGTCGAGTCCGCGCGAGCCGCTGGGAAGCCGCCAGCTTCCCCTCTACAGCGGCTCGCGCGGGACTCGCTCGCGATACGCCTGCGCGACATCGTCGAGGTTGAAGACGCGGCGGCGGCCATTGCGGATGTTGCGGAAGACGACCTCGTACCAGCCTTGCATCCGCAGTGGCTGAAACGTCTCGCGCCCCACGCGCAGCGGACGCCGTTCGAGGATGCGGTGGATCACGCTTTCGTAGGCCGAGCGCGGCAGCGTGCGCAGCGAGTGGCGGTTCCAGTCGATGATGCGGCCCACGTCTTCGTAGCGCTGTGGACGCTCGGGAAAGTCGAGCAGCGAGCGCGCGCGGCCGTCGAACACCGCGCCGATCTGCTCCAGGTACGCGCCGTTCGTCACCGCGCGGATGTCGTGGAGAAACGGCGCGGCGATGGCGGCGGCGATTTCGCGCAGGCTCATGGTGCGGCCATCGGTGGTCAGCCAGTCGCGGGTGTTCGGGTCAGCGGCGAAAGGGCTGCGCGGAAAGCAGTCGAAGCGCGCGAGAAAACCCTGCCGCGAGGTGTGCCGGCGCGGCTTGAATCCCGCGATCACCGGGAGCCCGCGCCGCGCCAGTTCGCCGAGCCCGTGCGCCGGCCAGCGCAGCACGCCACGGATGATGCCGGTCGCGAGCGAGGCTGCCGCGATCATCAGATCGGGGTCGGGCGTGAAATCGACCGTCACCTCCACGCGGTCGCCGCGCGGGCGCACGCCCACGCCGGTGCTGAGGCGGTTCGCGGCGAGCAGCATCACCGGCACATGCAGGATGCAGGTCAGCAGCCGCGCGAACTGCCGCTCGCCCGCCTCGGTCAGGCCGCGCTCCGATGGCAGCGAGACATTGAAGTGCGTCGAGAAACCCTCCAGCCGCGCGACCGAGCCCGCGCGCTTTTCCCACGCATCCAGCTCGCCGCGCAGAAACGCGATCTGCTCCCACAGCGAGCGCCCCGCGCGCACGCAGCAGCCCGGCTCGATCTCGATGATCGGCGTCGCCACCTCGATCACGCCCGTGTCGAAATAAACCGCTCCGCCCGAAGGCAGATGAAACGAGCGGCCCGTGCGCGGGAGCATGCGCGCGCGCACGATCCGCTGCGGCGTGCCGAAGACCGCTTCGGGCCGCCGCTTCCGCCCGTCCACGAAAAGCGTGAACTCCGCCTCGAACCCGATGACCGGACAGCGCGGCGCGATTTGCGCCGAGCCTTTTTGCGTCTTGGAAATGCGCGCCATGAAAATCCTTTCACCGCGCCTCGTCGCACGCGCGCGGCACGCAGGTCACATAGCCGAGATCGACATGCAGATGATCGTCCGATTCATCCGGGCCGTGGCCGAAAGGCTTCACGAAAACGCCCGGCGCGACGGACTCCGCCAGGCGTCCGTATTTCCCGATGTCTTTCTCGTCGTCCAAAAACGTGTCGCCCACGCGATAGACATTCGCCGCCGCCGCCCACAGGTGCGGCGTGGCGTGCCGCGTGTGCGCGTGCGCGGGCGAGCGGTAGCCGCCATTGACCGCGATGAAAACCGGCGCACCCACGCGCTCGCGGAAGGCCTGCAAAAACCGGCCCAGCACCGCCACCGCGCACGGCACATAATGCGGCAGCGTGTGCAGCAGCCCGCCGGTTTCGCGGCAATCGACGGCCAGCAGTTCCGCTAAGGTGAAGTGCTCCGCGAGCCGCCGCTCCTTCGCCTCCGCCCACGTCGGGATTTCGTAAAAAAAGCGCGGCAGCAAATGCGTGCGCCCGGCGGCGTCCGTCATCGCTTCGCCGGGCCGCAGCAGCCGGCGGTGCTCCGCGGAAAGTGCCAGGCCATCGACCACTTGGAAGGGATCATTCATGGCGCTTCAGGTCTTCGTGAATCGCGCGCGAGATCGCCGCGACCGGCGCGCTGCGGCTTTCCACGCTGGCTGGCATCTCGGCGAGAATGGAGAGCACGTACGGCCGGCGGTCCGGCAGAAAGACGATGCCGGAGTCGTGGCAGACCGTGGAGATTTCGCCCGTTTTGTGCGCCACCAGCGCGCCCTTCGGCAGGCCGTCGGGGATCATGCTGTTGAACTCCTGCGCGTGCAGAATCTCGAGCATCTGCGCCCGCGTTTCCTCGCGCAGAAAATCCCCCTCGCAGAGCAGCCGGAACATCCGCACCAGCCCGCGCGCCGTGACCTCATTGCTGATCCCTGCCTCAAAGGCGCGCGTGTCCTCGACACCGCGCGCCATCGTCACGCCGTCGATTTTCGCCTCCGCGAGCACGCTGCGCACGGCGGCGATGCCGATGTGATCGAGCAGCAGATTCGTCGCGAGATTGCTGCTGCGCGTGATCATCGCGTGCGCCAGCTCGCGCACGCGCATCGAGCGCCCGATGCGCCGGTGCACCGCGCCGTCGCCATCGCGACTCGACGCGACGCGAAACACCTCGCCGCCCACGAGGCTGCGAAAGCGGTTGCGCACATGCAGCGCATCGTCCAGCCGGATGCGGCCCCGCTCGGCGAGCGTGTAGATGGCGAGCAGCACCGCGACCTTGATCGTGCTGGCGGCGTGAAAAACGCGGTCGCCTTCGTGGGCAAACTCACGCCCGGTTTCGTAATCGTGCAGCGCCACCGCCACGGCTCCGAAGTCCGCGTCGGCCGCGATTTTCACGATGCGCTCCGATAACGCTGATGGGTTCATGCTGCGAGTTTCCGCCGCTAGCCTTGGCCGCGGCGGGCCGCGAGACAATCCCATAATGTTTTCCGGCTCAGCCACGGATACGCGCGGGTTTGCAATGAATCCGCAAACTGCTAGGCACTCTGCCGTGTCCAACCAGCCCCTCCCATCCTGCGCCGCATGAGCCAGCAGGTCACCTCGCAGCCTGCCACCGAATCGTCCGCCGCGCCCGATGGCCAGAAGCTCCAGGGCCAGCTCGCCGCGCTCGTGGAGCAGGGCGTGAACGCGGCGCCCGTCGGCGAGATGCGCCCGCTGCTGGAGTTTGTGCGCGCGCTGCTGAATGCCCGCGCCGTCGCGCTGCTGCCTGCGCGTGAAACGCCGGGTCTCGCGAGCTGCGTGGTCACCACGCGCGGCGTGCTCGCCAGCGCCATCGCGCAGCTTGCCACGAGCTTTGAGCCGGGCCGCGTGGCAGTGCAGCCCGCGCCCGCGCTGGGGGCCGACGGCTACACGCTGGCCGTGCCGGTGGTGCGGGAAAACGAGGCACTTTACTGGCTCATCGCGCAGCTCACCGCGCCGAATCCGCGCGACCTCCAGGCGCTCGTCGTCCTGCTCCAGGCGCTCTCCGGTTTCATCCTCTACCGCGAGCAGCGGCGGGCGACGCAGGAAGTGCATTGGGCGCTGGAGCGTACGTCCGGCGTGCTGGAGATTTTCCGGCGCGCGGGCGGCGAGCTGGACTTTGGCAAAGCGTGTCGCATCGCCGTCGATGACCTGCGCGACTACCTCGGGTGCAGCCGCGTTTTTTTCGGCATGAAAGGCGGCGCAGGCGTGCAGGTGCGCGCCATTTCCGGCATCGCGCGGCTGGATACGAAAAGCACCAGCCATGCGCCATTCGAGGCGGCGATGAGCGAGGCGCTGCGCGCCGCGCACCGGATTGATTTTCGCGCCGACACCGCGCCCGCTGCCGACACCGTGGCGCACGAAATCCTCCAGCGTGAAACCGCCGCGGCGCAGCTCTCTACCGTCCCGTTTCTCCGCCAGCGCGGCGCGGTGCTGCTGGAGTGGAGCGCCCCGCCGGAACCCGGCACCGTGGCACTGCTCGAGGCGACGGCGCTTTTTCTCCCCGCGCTTTTCGACCTGCTGGAACGCGCGCGGCCCAATGCGGTCGCCTTCGGTTTCCAGCGCGTGTGGACGAAGCTCAGCGCGCGCCGCCGCCGGTTTGCCATCGGCGCGCTGGTCGCGGTCGGCGTGCTGCTGGCGTGGCCGTTTCACTATCCGATCAGGGCGGACTGCCGTCTCGCGCCGACGGTGAAGCGCGTGATCGCCGCGCCGTTTCAGGGCCAGTTGAAAAAAAGTTTCGTGCTGCCGGGCGATCGCGTGACCGAGGGGCAGCCGCTCGCGGAGATGGACAATCGCGAGCTGACGCTGAAGGAGGCCGAACTGACCGCCGCGCGCGAAAAGGCGCTCAAGCAGCGCGACAAGGCGCTGACCAATGAAGGCGAAGGCGGCGATTTTTCTGCCGCGCAGGTTGCGAATTTCGAGGCGCAAAGCGTGGGCCGCGAGCTGGAGCTGGTGCAGCGAAAAATTGCGATGCTCGCGCTGTCGTCGCCGCTCGCGGGTGTGGTGGTGAGCGGCGACCTGCGGCGCTCGGAAGGGCTGCCGGTGCAGCAGGGGCTGGTGCTTTTCGAGGTCGCGCCGCTGGAGCAGATGATCGTGGAAATCGACGTGCCCGACCGCGAGATCAGCCGCGTGCGCACGGGCCTGCCGATGCGCTTCCGGCTCGATGCCTTTAGCGGCGAGCGGTGGAGCAGCGCGCTCGACAAGCTGCATCCGCAGAGCGAGCAGCGCGACGGGCGCAACGTCTTCGTCTGCGAGGCGGGCATCGCGAATCTCGACCGCGCGCTCGACCTGCGCCCCGGCATGCACGGGCGCGCGGTGATCGAGGGCGACCGCCGTCCGCTCGTGTGGATTCTCACGCACCGGCTGTGGGAGTTCATCGTTACCTCGCTGTTTTGGTAAATGAGTGCGGGCGATGAAAACCGTTCGGTGCGCGAGGCGGAGATGCTGCGGCCGCGGCTGCGCGCCGGGCTGCGTTTTTCGATTCAGGAAAGCGGCGGGCAGCGGGCCTGCGTGATCGAAGACCCGCACGCCTCGCGCTTTCACCGCGTCGGGCTCGCCGAGTACCGCTTTTTCCGCGCGCTTGATGGCTCGCAGTCGATGGCCGCGATCCTCGCCCGGCTGGCGCGCGACGGCGGCGGCGAATCCTTCACCGAGGCCGAGGCGCTGCAGATGGTGCGCTGGCTGAAAGACAACCATCTGCTCGCCGTCGAAAGCACGCGCACGACGAGCGACCGCGAGCACAGCGACCGCGCGATGCAGTCCGCGATGACCTGGCTGAACCCGCTTTTCCTCAAGCTCCCGCTCGCGCGACCCGACGCTTTTTTCACCGCCGCCGAACCCGCGCTGCGCTGGGCGCTGGGCGGCTTCGGCTTCACGGTCTGGCTCGCGGTCGTCCTCACCGGCGCGGTGCATGTCGGCATGGACTGGCCGCGTTTCACGGGCGGTTTCGATGGCATCCTCGCGCGCGACAACTGGCTCTGGCTTTTCCTCGTCTGGGCCGGGCTGAAATGCGCGCACGAGTTTTCGCACGGCCTTTTCTGCAAGCACTACGGTGCGGCCGTGCGCGAGGTCGGCGTGATCTTCGTGCTGTTCGTGCCGATGGGCTACGTCGATGCCACGGCGAGCCTCGGGCTGGCCTCGCGCTGGCGGCGCATTATGGTCGCGTGCGCGGGGCTCTACATGGAATTTTTTCTCGCGGCGCTCGCCGCCATCGTGTGGGCGCGCACCGGCCCCGGCACGCTGCACACCGTCGCGCAAAACGCGGTCGTCACCGGCACCTTCGTCACGCTGCTTTTCAATGCGAATCCGCTGATGCGTTTCGACGGCTATTTTGTCCTCAGCGAGCTGCTCGACATCCCGAACCTCGCCACGCGCGGACGGCACTGGACGCAGCGCGCACTGAGCTGGCTGCTCTCGGGCGCGCGGCATTTGAAACCCGCCGGTCTGCGCACGCGCGAGGAGTGGACCGTCGCGGCGTACGGGCTCGCGGCGATGTGCTGGCAGGTGGTGGTCGCGGCGGGGCTGCTCGTGGGCGCGAGTGCGATGTTCAAAGGTGGTGGGCTGGCGCTGGCGGCAGTCGCGGCGCTGACGTGGGTGGCGGTGCCGCTGTGGCGCTTCGGCGCGTCGCTTGCGGATTCCGCGGGCGGAGGTGGAGTGAAGTGGATGCGCTTCGGATTGCGTTTGGCGGTGCTCGTGGGCGTGCCGGTGGCGGCGCTGCTGGTGCCCTTTCACCGCTCGGTGACGAGCCCCGGCGTGGTCGAGCTGGCGGACACGCAGGCGCTGCGCGTGGAGTGCCCCGGCTTTGTGGAAAAGGTGCAGGTGCGCGACGGGGAGATGGCCGTGCGCGGGCAGGTGCTCATCGAGCTGCGCAACGAGGAAGCCGCCGCGGCGCTGGCCCGCAGCCGCATCGATCTCGAGCAGCAGGAACTCCGCGAGCGCATGGCCTACGCGCATGGCGACGTGGCGGAATTCCAGGCGCAGCAGGCGAAGACCAAGTCGCTGCGCACGGTCATTGCTGTGCGCGAAAGCTATCTCGCGACCATGCAAATCCGCGCGCCGCTGGACGGTCGCGTGACCAACCGCAAGCTGGCGCAGATGTCGGGGACGTTTCTCGCCACCGGCGACGAGGCGCTGCGCATCGGCCGCGCCGCGGGCAGCGCTTTGAAAATCGCGGTCAGCCAGCAGGACGAGCCGCATTGGCGCGAGGCCGCGAGTCGGCCGCTGCGCGCGAGGGTTGAGGGGCGCGGCGAAGTTTTTGATGCGGAGTTTGTGCGGCTGGAGCCGCGGGCGACGCGCGAACTCATCGACCCCGCGCTCACGGCCATCGCCGGTGGGCCGCTGGCGCTGCGGCGCAGCGATGATCCCGCGGCGCGGCGCGGGGCGGAATACGAGCTGGCTGAGCCGCATTTCGTGGCGACCGCGCGGCTGCTCGCACCGGAGCCGCTGAGCCCCGGCGAACTGGCGCGCGTGCGCTTTCGCAGTCCGCGCACGGCGACGCTGTGGGGTGAGTGGCAGAGCGCCTTTGCGCGCTGGGTAAAGCGCTACACGGACCGGCAGGAGGGCTGACCGGTGCTACGGCGCGAGGGCGCAGCGGACGCCGCTGCGGAGTTTGCCGGCGGCGTTTTCGATCATGAATTTCACGCGCACGGTGCCGCTGGCGGGGTCGGTGATGGGGCTGATGAACTCGATGGTGGCGGCGACTTTTTCGTGGTCGTCGAGGATGAGCGTGGCCGGGCCGCCGGGCTTGAGCGCGAGGGCGCAGGCGGGCGGGAGGAAAAGGTTCGCGGTCAGCTTGTCGATCTGCACGACGGTGAGGACGTGCGCGCTCGTGGGCGAGACGGCTTCGCCGGGGTCGCGTTTGATTTCGTTGACGAGGCCATCGACGGGGCTGCGCAGGAGGCGCGTCTCGATCATGGCCTGAATCTTCCGCACTTGGGCGTCCTTGATGGTGAGGTCGGTGCGCGCTTTTTCCAGCTCCTCGGGCGTGGCGCGGCTGGAGCCGGCGAGCTCATCAAGGCGCTGTTTGCGCGTGGCCTGGAGCTTGGCCTCGGCCTGCGCGATTTCGAGTTCGGCCTGGAGCGTGGCGGTGTCGAGCTTGGCGAGCACCTGGCCTTTTTTCGCGGGGTCGCCTTCTTTCACGAGCACCTCGGCGATGACGCCGGTCTCGGCGGCGGAGAGGGTGATGATGCGGTAGGGCTCGACGTAGCCGAGCATGTCGTCGGCGCGGGCCGGGCTGAGCGCGAGCGCGAAGGCAATGAGGTGCGCCGAAAATCCGAAATCCGAAATCCGAAATCCGAAACAAATCCGAAAGACTGGAAATGCGGAAAAACCAAAGCGGACGGGACGTGTGAGCAAAGTCGTTTCCTGATTTCTGTTCATTGGAATTTGTTTCGGATTTCGGATTTCGGATTTTCCTCAGAGCGCTTGTTTGAGTTCATCGAGCCAGAGGTCGTATTTCGCGAGCGCACGGCGCTGTTCGCGGTCGGCGGTTTCGACTTTGCGTTGGGTGCGGAGAAAGTGGGCGGCGGTGCTGGCGGGGAGTTCGTCGGCGGCGGTGGCGGCGAGGCGCGCGGCGAGCGCGGGGGCATGGCGCCGGAGGAGGTCGTCTTCGAGCGAGAGGAAAAACTGCGCGCTGCCGGGCTGGCCCTGCCGTGCGGTGCGGCCGATGAGCTGGCGGTCGATGCGGCTGGACTCGTGCCGCTCAAGGCCGATGACGTGGAGCCCGCCGAGCCGCTGGCTTTCCGCCGGCACGGGGATGTGCGCGCCGCGCCCGGCCATGTTCGTGGCGATGGTCACGATGCCGGGCTCGCCGGCCTGCTCGATGATGGCGGCCTCCTCGGCGTCCTGCTTTGCATTGAGCAGGCGAAAGGGAAAGCCGAACGGCAGCAGCGCTGCGAGCAAGGCCTCGCTGTTTTCGATGGTGCGGGTGCCGATGAGCACGGGCTGGTTTTGCGCGTGGCGGCGCGCGACTTCGGCGGCGGCGGCGGCGAGCTTGGCCGCGCGCGTGCGGAAGACTCGGTCGGGCAAAATTTCGCGCTGCGACGGACGGTGCAGCGGGAGGACGGCGGTGCGCAGGCCGTAGCATTGTTTTAACTCAGACGCGGCCTCGCGGGCGGTGCCGGTCATGCCGCAGACGGTGCCGTAGAGTTGGAAATACGCGGGCCGTGAGATGGTCGCCTCGGACAGATTCTCCTCGGTGATAGTCACTCCCGCCGTAGCTTCCACGGCCTGGTGCATGCCTTCGCGCCAAGTGCGGTCGGGGCAGAGGCGACCGGTGAATTCATCGACGATGACCACCTCGTCGTCGCACACCAGGTAATGCACATCGCGCTGGTACTGCAGCCGCGCGCGCAGCGCCGTGGAGATGTAGTGCGACCACAGGCGGCGCAGTTGCGGGATGACGTCGTCGGTCAGCAAGCCGAGCGCGCGGTGCTCACCCTCGGCGGTGAGTGCGAGCGGCTCGGCGGGCGAGTGGCGGCTGAAGTCCTCGCCCGCGCGGAGCTGTGCGGCCACGCGCGCGGCGAGGCGATAGATCTCAGGCGTGGCGCTCGGCATTTTCGCACCAGTGGCGATGATGAGCGGCGAGCGCGCCTCGTCGATGAGCACGCTGTCCGCTTCGTCGATGACCGCGAAAGCATGCCCGCGCTGCACGGTGTCCGCGCGCACCGCGCTGCGGCCGAGCAGGACGTGGTGAAAATGCTGCTCACCGTGCTGCGCCTGCACCGCGCGGATGGCGACCTGGTCGCGCAGGTAGTCGAAGCCGAATTCGGTGCCGACGCCGTAGGTCACGTCGCACGCGTAGGCGGCGCGTTTTTCCGCGGGCGCGGCGCGCTCGGCGAGCAGGCCGGTGGTGAGGCCGAGCAGGGCGAAAGCAGGGCGCGCAAACGCGCAGTCGCGCTCGGCGAGGTAGCTGTTCACGGTCGCGACATGCGCGCCGTGGCCGTGCAGCGAGAAGCAAAACGCGGGCAGCAGCGCGACGAGGGTTTTGCCTTCGCCGGTGGCCATTTCGGCGAGTTGCCCGTCCGCGAGCGTGAGGCCGGCGAGGAGCTGGACATCGTAGGGCGAAAGCCCGCGCGTGCGGCGGATGGCCTCGGTGATGAGCGCAATGGCCGGGACGTGCAACGCCTCACCGAGGCGGCCTGCGCGCGCCTCCGCGCCCAGGGCGTTGGTACGTTCGCGGAGGCGGCTTTCGCTTTCGTCCGCAAGGCCGGCGGCGAGCTGCCGGATGCGCTCGATCGCTGTGCCAGAGCGCCGCGCGGGCCCGGCGGCGAAATAGTCGAAACCGCGAAACATGGGCGGCGGTTATTTGCCGAGGCGCGCGGATTTGCCGTCGTGCGCGCCTTTTTCCAAATGGAGCTGGGGCAGCCCTTTTTCGTCCTCGCCGCGGACGACGCTCACGTCCTTGTAGTTGAGCAGGCGGCCTTTCGAGCGTTCGAGATTCACGATGGCGATCTGGTAGTTCGCGGCCGAGCGGATGAACTCTTCCTCGGCGTTGCTGCGGCGGTCTTGCGAGTCGATGAGCGCGTCGAGATAGATCGCGGTCTGCGAGGCTTCGTCGGCGCCGGGCGCGGGCGAAGCGGTTTGCAGCGAGCGGCGGGCGGTGAGGTATTCCACGTCGGAAGTGAAGGCTTTCACGGCCACGTATTTCGCCTGCGTTTCGCGGTGCGCGGTGGCGACTTCGCGGGCGCTGATTTTCACCTCGAGCAGCACGGTGTCGATGGTCGTCTTGAGCTGGTCGAGCTGCTGGCGGAGTTCCAGGCGGCGGCGTTCGAGGCGGGCGCGGGCGATGTTGTTTTCCAGCGGGAAGCTGAAGACGAGGCCCGCCCCGTAGCCGGGGCCGCCGGTGGTGTACTGCTTGCCGTAGGCGTCGCCAAAGTCGCCGCCGGTGAGGCCGCCGAGCGAGCCCTGGAGCACGAGGTTTAGCTCGGGCAGGAGTTCGTTGCGCTGCATTTTTTCGCGGATGACGGCGGCGCGGAGCTGGAGAAAAGCCTGGTTGATTTCGGGGCGGTTTTCGAGCGCGGTGCGGGCGGCGCTTTCCGTGTCCACGGCGGATGCGCCGAGCAGGAGCCGGTCGCCGGGGATGAGTTCCACGTTGGGCCCGTCGAGCAGCGCCGG
>JANXWQ010000540.1 GCA_025351065.1 Chthoniobacter sp.
CGCGTGGCGCGGGTGGACGGCGTCGCTGGCGGCGGGCGGTGCGCTGCTGCTGCAGCACCAGCTTTTCGAGCTGGCGCATTACATGAAGGAGGACTCGGCGCTGCTGCTCGGCGTGGCGCTGAGTTTTCTCGCCGCCTTCGCTTTTTGGCAGAAGCCAAACGCACTGCGCGCGGCGCTGCTCGGTGCGGCCGTGGCGGTGGCGATTTCGGGGAAATACATCGGCGTGAGCGTGCTCGCGGTGGCGCTGCCGGTGCTGTGGTGCGCGCCGGGCGGGCGCGGGCGGCGGACGGTGTTTTTTTGCGGTGCGCTGGTGGCGCTGCTGCTGGTCGTGAATCTGCCGCTGCTGCTGCACCTCGGTACGTTTGCCAAAAGTTTTGGCCGCGAGATGGATGCCGTGGTCGAGGGCCAGCGAGGCATGACGCGCCGTGTGCCGCACACGCAGTACTGGAACATCTTTCGCGACAACTCCTCGCCCGTCATCTGGGTGCTGCTCGCCGTCTTTCTCGCGGCGCGCTGGCGCGAGCGGCGCGCGGTCTCGCACGCGGAGTGGCTGGTCATCGCGTTCCCTTTTGCCTACGCGGTGGCGCTGTCGTTTTCGCCCAAATCAAACGACCGCTACTTCCTGCCCGCGACCGCCATTTTCACGCTGCTCGCGGCGCTCGGCGCGGTGGATGCGGCCCGCCTGCTCGCGCGCTGGATGCCGCTGCGCCTGGCACTCGCGGGCTGTGCGGCGGCGCTGGTGATTTCGCAAGCGGCCTCGGCGCCGCCGCCGCTCGACTGGCACACTTTCGCGGAATATTTCGCCGCGTTTCAGCACGACGACAACGCGGAGTTCATCGCGTGGATCAGGGCGAACCTGCCGCCCGACGCCGTCATCGCCAAAGACAGCCGCATCCAACTGCCCGACCCCGACAGCGAAAAAGACCTGCGGCGCTTTGCCCCGCTGGCGCAGAAAATCCTCGCGAAACGCTATGCCGCCGACTTCGGCACGATCGAGGATTTGCGCGCACGCGGCGTCACGCACCTCGCCGTTTCGCCCACGGATTACGGACGCTTTCTGCTGCCCGGCCTGATCCCGCAAAAAGGCGAACTGGCCGACTTTGCCCGCCGCAAAGCCTTTTACGAAGCACTGCTCCGCGACGGCGACGCCGTCTTCGGGCGCGAGCGCGGCACCGTCCTCTACCTGCACCCCGGCATCCGCCTCTACCGCCTCCCGCCGCCGACCGACTGAACGTGCGTCAGGGCTTCGGCGCGCTGCCCGGCGAGGGCGCGGCGGTGGAAAATTCCGCCTTCAGTTTCGCGATGACTTCCTTGAGCAGCGGCTGCCGTTTTTCGTCCAGTTCCTTGCGCAGTTGCTCCTCGATCCGGTGGCGCTCCTCGCCGTAGCGCCGGGCGAAAAGCTCGCGGCGCTCCGCGTCGAGTTCCAGCCCGCTGTCCTTGAGCGCGGCGTCGATTTCCTCGGCGATTTTTTTCCGGCGAAAAATTTCGCGGTCGGCCAGCGCCTTTTTTTCCTCCGGCGGCAGATTGCTCCAGCGCTGGAAATTTTCCTGAAACCGCTTCCGCTGCTCCGGCGTGAGCGCATCAAGGGCTTTGCGGACGTTTTCAAATTTCTCCACGTCCGGCCCGCCGCCGTCCGGGCGGCGCAGTTCGCCGCGACCGCCGCCGAACCAGCCGGGCCGCTTCGGGGCAGGGGAGGCGGGTGCTTCCGTTGGCGTCTGCGCCAGCGCCGCGGGGAGCGTCGCAGCCAGCACGGCGGCGGATGTGAACAAAGACCTCATTGCTCCAGCCATACCGAACTTGCTTCCGAAGCCAGCAGCTCATCGAGATGACTTATGACCTGATAGTCAGTACTTTGCGATACTTCTTTCGCAAAAAGAATAGTTGTCTTATCCGGCTGTTCTGCACGCGGCATGAGCACAAAACCCGCGACCAGCACCGCGCAGGCACCCGTGGCCGCGACCAGCCAGCGGCGGCGCAGCCACCCGAGCACACCGCCATTTTCCGGCGCAGTCTTGCGCAGCGCGCGGAGGACGTTGCGGGAAAAAAACGGGGAAACTTCCGGCACCTTGGCTTTGCCAAGCAGGTGCCAGAGGTCGTCGTGCTCGTCGGTGTTCATGGCTGAGCGATTAACGCAACGGTTACGCGAAAGTTGCGGATTTTATCGGTCCGCTGCCGCGACTAGGTCTCGTGGGCTTCGAGGAAGCCTTCGAGCTGCCGGATTCTCGTGGGGTGGCGCATTTTCCGCAGCGCCTTGGCCTCGATCTGACGGATGCGTTCGCGGGTGACTTTGAACTGCCGGCCCACTTCTTCGAGCGTGCGACTGTATCCATCGACGAGGCCGAAGCGCTGCTCCAGTACCTGCCGCTCGCGTTCGGTGAGCGATTCAAGCACGTCCTTGATCTTCTCCTTCAGCAGCACGATCGCGGTCATGTCGCTGGGGTTTTCCGCGCTCTTGTCCTCGATGAAATCGCCGAAGCTCGTGTCGTCGCTTTCGCCGACCGGCGACTGGAGCGAGATGGGCTGCTGCGCCATCTTGAGCACCGCACGGACGCGCTCGACGGGGAGTTGGATTTCGTCGGCGACCTCCTCTGGCGTGGGCTCGCGACCGTAGTCCTGCGCGTGCAGAAGCAGCTCGTGCAGGAC
>JANXWQ010000342.1 GCA_025351065.1 Chthoniobacter sp.
TCGCGGAAATGGCTGGCCGAAGGCTGGTGCGACTACCTCGCGCCGCAGCTCTACTGGTCGTGCGAGCCGGCGAAGCAGAGCTTTCCCGTGCTGCTCGCGTGGTGGCGCGCGCAGAGCCGTGCGGGCAAACCGATCTGGCCCGGCCTCGGCACCGAGCGCATCGGCGCGGCGCGGCCCGCGAGCGAGATCGCGCGGCAAATCGAGATCACGCGCCAGGGCACCTCGCAGCCGGGGCACATCCACTGGAGCATGAAGGCGCTGATGAAAAACCAAGGCGGCGTAGCTGACCTGCTCAAGCGCGACGTTTACCGCTAAAGACACGCCCCGATTTACCGCAGAGGCGCAGAGGACGCAGAGCAAGGAATCTAAAGTCCCTCTGCGGTCATTTCCGACTTTCGGTACATCCGCTAAGCCACCGCGATCCAGCGCAAGCCGAGGTGCAGCCAAAGCGGAATGGTCAGCAGCCCGACCGCTGAAGTCGCGAGGATGAGCCGCAGCGCCGTACCGGGATCGCCGCCGTAG
The DNA here is from genome assembly GCA_025351065.1 of Chthoniobacter sp. Classification (GTDB taxonomy): domain Bacteria; phylum Verrucomicrobiota; class Verrucomicrobiia; order Chthoniobacterales; family Chthoniobacteraceae; genus Chthoniobacter. The sequence goes on from JANXWQ010000342.1 coordinate 523, forward strand.
TGCTTTGCCAAAATCACCGGGATCACCGCGCACGGCATCGCCGCTTGCACGAGGATGACTCGGCGCAGCTCCACCGGGCACGGCAGCCAGCGCGCCAGCGCCAGCATGAGCAGCGGCAGCACGCCGAGCCGCAGCACGCACGCACCGAGCGAATCCGCCGCGCTCGTGGTGAATTTCAGCTCCCGCATTTGATCCGCAAAAGTCGCGCCCGTGAGGATGAGCCCGAGCGGGATCGCCGCCACGCCCAGGCCATGCACCGCCTCCAGCGCGAAGCCCGGCAGCCACGCGCGCCCGCCGGCGAAATGCAGCGCGATGGCCAGCAGGATCGTCACCACCGGCGCATTGAAAACATGCGCCCACACGCGGCGCGGCGCGGCCCCGCTGATGAGCATGATGCCGAGCGTCCACAGCGCCGCCTCGACGCCGATGTTGTGGATGAAAAGCACCGCGCTGGTGCGCTGGTCGTCGCGATCAAAAAGTTTCTGAATCAGCGGCAGCGCGATGTAGCCGTAATTGTAAATGCCCACCGTGAACGCAAACGTCCGCCGCTGCCGCGCGTCCCTTACGCCGAAGAGCGGCGCGGCCACAAAACACAGCGCGTAGCCCGCCGCGACCGTCGCAAAACCTGCGACCGGCGCGAGCAGGATGTTGCCCGCGTTTTCGAGCGCGCCGTTGCCGAGGATTTTGTCGAGGATGAGGCAGGGGAAAAGCAGGTTCACCACCACCCGCAGCAGGCTGGCGTCGGCTTCCTCGCTGAGCCAGCCCATGTGCCGGATGCCCCAGCCTGCGCCTATCGTCAGAAACACCGGTGCGACCGCCAGCAGCAGCGGCAGGTAATCGTTCACCGCCGGTCCATCCCCATCAACGGATCGGCCTTCATCAAAGCCGCAAATTGCTCCGCCGTCAGCGCGCCGTATTGCTTTTTCAGCGCCGCCACTTCCAGCTCGGTCAGCCCCTGCGGGATCGTGATGACCCCGTCGCGGATCTTGCGGTCGATGACCACGTCAATGACCTGATGGATGCCCTTTTTCGTCACCACAAAAATCACCATCGAGCTGCTGCGGCGCTCGCCGCTCAGCACTTCGAGATCGAGCCGGCCCTTGTTGTCGAGCTTGAAGGCCGCGCCCCACGAACCGTCCTTCGCCTGAAACGGATACATCGCCTTGATGCTCTGCTCGCTGATCGACGGCACTTTTTCGATGAACGCCTGCCGGTCCGGATTGTGCAGCTGCACGGGTTTGGAAAACGCCTCGCCGTCGCGCGGATTGGCCTCGGCGTGAAAGCGGACGCTCACCTCGGGCTGCCGCGCCATGGCGAGACTGGCGAGGGCGAGCACGGCGGGGAGCAGGCGGCGGGCGAAATTCATGGCACGGAGTCTCGGCGCACGGCTTGCCATTTGCCAACCCCGAAACGTGCCGCTACATCAGCGCGATGAAATTCCGCCTGCTGTTCCCCGCCTTCGCCGCGCTGTCGCTCGCCGCCCGTGCCGCCGAGGAAGCGCCGCCCGCGCCGCCCAAGCCCGGCGTGATGCACCGCCTGCTGCATCCTTTTGGCGGCGGCAGCACCGCCGTGCCCGCGCCGAAAACCAAGGACGCGAAGCTCAAAGAAATCGAGCTGAGCGTGACCCTCGAACCCGCCGCGCCGAAGCTCTCCGAAACGCGCGCAATCAAAGTCACCGTGGCACTCGCCAACCAAGGCCGGAAGCTTGTCCAGCTTGATTTCCCGACCACCCAGCGCATCGAGGTGCTGGTGAAAAACAAGGCCGGCAAGCGCGTCGTGCAATGGTCCGAGGACCAGGCCTTCACCAATGAGCCCACGCTCGTCTCCATCAATCCCCGCGAGCGCCTCGAATACGCCGCCACCGTCTCCACACGCGACCTCGTGGCGGGCGAAACCTACACGGTTGAAGCGTTTTTTCCGAACTTCGACACGCTGCGCAAAACGCTCACGATCACGCCCGAGACGCCGTAGACGTGGCGCGGGAGTGCACAGACGAAAACACCGAGGTTGTAGACGTCGAGCGAGTGACCCGACTCGGTCATCTTGATCCAGGCGTCGTCGGTGGACTCGGCGCCCCACTTGACCTTGCTCGCGGGCGTATTCACCAGCACGCCGTTTACCGCGACGGGCACCTCGACGTACTTCAGGTACTTGCCGACCTCGCGCGTGATCA
>JANXWQ010000633.1 GCA_025351065.1 Chthoniobacter sp.
GGCCACCGCACCGCGCGCGGAGCTGCAGCCGGCGGAGAAAATCTCGGATCAGGAAATCCGCACGCGCATCGACGCGGCCATCGAGAAACTCTCGCCCGAGCACCGCGCGGCCATCGTCATGCGCGAGATCGACGGGCTCGAATACTCCGAGATCGCCGCGCAGATGGACTGCTCGATCGGCACCGTCATGTCCCGCCTTTTTTACGCCCGCAAAAAGCTCCAAGCCCTGCTCAAAGACGTCTATGAAAACATTTGAAGAACGCTTCACCGCCTGGGTCGATGGCCAGCTCACCGGCCCCGACCTCGCCGAGTTTGAAAAGGAACTCGCCGCCCATCCCGAGGCCGCCGCCGACCGTGCGGAGGCGCGGAAACTCGGCGACCTGCTTCGCGCGCAACCCGTGCCGCCGCTCGGCAACGCGGATTTTTTTTCCCACCAGCTCATGCAACGCATCGCCGCCGAGACGCCGCGCGCCGCCGAGTTGGTGCGGGCGCGCGCGTGGTTCTGGTCGCTGCCGCGGCTGGCTTTCGCCGGGGCCGCGTGCCTCGTCGTGGCGGGCGGGCTTTTCAAAACGCTGATCCCTGCCGCGGTGCCGCCGGGCGAAAAGTCGAAATACTACGCGCAGGTCGTCGAGGCCTGGCCCGCCGACCCGAGCATCTCCGCCACCACGGTCTATAATTCGCGCGACAACGTCACCGTCGTCTGGCTCGACGGGCTCGACTACATCCCCGCCAGCTACGCGCTGAAATAAGCCGCCATGCGCCTCGCCGCTCTCCTTGTCTTCGCTCTCGCCGCCCGCGCCTTTGCCGCCGAGGGCGAAACGGCGATCCCCACCTCCGGGACGAGCGCCGTGCCCGCGCCGAAAGCCGCCGCTGCCGCCGTGGACAAAATCTGGAGCGCCGTCGTCCTCGCCACGAATCCGCCCGCGCCCAAAGAGGCGCCGCCTGAACTGCGCGAATTCACCGCGCGGTTGAAGCGCGTCTTTGGCTACAGCCAGTTTGAGCTGATCGGCGCGGCGGCGGAAAAAATCGACGAGCAAAACGAGAGCTGGCTCGTGCCCAGCCAGAGCTTCTGGCTCAGCGTGAAAGCGCGCCGCGCCGTCTCGAAAGAAGCCCGCGGCGGCTACCTCTTGAACCTCCAGCTTTTCCACGACAAACGCCCCCTGCTCGAAACCGAAGCCAAGCTCGCGCCCGGCAGTCCGCTCTTCATCCGCGGCCCCGAGTACGGCCACGGCCAGATCATCATCGTGCTGCAGGTGCAGCGGTAAAGCCGCGCGGTCCGCTGCGGCCGTGTCTTTTTCACTCAGCTCGCCGAGTAAGCCCGCTGATCGCGTCCTGGCGGGCAGTGACAAAATCGAAATCGGCGATGACGGCGCGGTGATCGGAGCGGGCCGAGTAGCCGTGCCGGCACCAGACCGGACGCAGGCGGCGGCCCGACCAGATTTGATCGAGGCTGAGCAGGGGCAGCGGCATGGGCCAGGTCTCGGCGAGGCCGTGGCCAGCGTTCTCAAAGGCCTGCGCCATTTCCGCGCGAAGCGGATCGAGGAAGGCGGATTCGCGCGGGGTGTTGAAGTCGCCGAGGACGAGCAGATTTTCGCCGAGATGCGGTCGGGCGATGGTGGCGAGATTGGCAAAGGCGTGGGCGCGGGAGCGGAAGAGATTCGCGTTGATGTCGATTTGCAGAATCGTCAGCGGATGGCCGCGCACTTCGGCGCGGATCAAGGCGTAGTAAGAATTGGCGGCGAGCACGCGGTCTTCGCGCGCGACGATGCGGCCGCGGATGAGGCAGGTCATTTCGCCGATGAGTTCCACCGTCTCGTAACCCGGCATTTCCGCCTGCCATTGCGCGAGCGTGGAACGGCGGCGGCTGTGGCCTTCGGCGAGAGTGATGACGTCGGCGTCCTGCGCGCGCAGCCAGGCGGCGATGGCGGGCAGGCTGCGAGCGGGGCGCGAGACATTCCAATGGACGACGCGCAGTGCGCCGCGCGTCGCCGGCTGCGGATGATGCTGCCAGCTCGATCTCAGCCAGGCGGCGAGCGCCGCGCCGGTCAGCAGCGCGAGCGTTGCCGCGAGGACGCGCCGTTTTTTCCAGCGCCAGAAAAGTCCGGCTGCCGCTGCGCCCGCCGCGATCACCGGCCAGGGCGTGGCGTAGAAAAGCAGCGCGCAACCGATGAGGCGGTCGCGCACCGTGAGGTGCAGCAGGACGGCGAGTGCGAGCAGCACAGTTGCGCCGAGGACCGCCGACGAAATGAGCCCAGACCATGTGCGGCGGATCACCGCGCGAGCCTTTCAAACACTGCCTCCAGCCGCGGGGTGATGGCGGCGAACGAGAGCTTTTCGCGCGCGAGAGTGAGCGCGCGGGCGACGGTTTCCTGCGCGTCGTGCGGGTGTTCGAGGAGGCGCGCGGCGAGGTCGAAAAGCTGCTCAGTGGTGCGGCCATGGCCGCAAAGGTCGGGGAAGACGAGGCGCTCGGTGGTGCCGTTGCCGCCGACGCACGGGAGACGGCAGAGCAGGGCATCGCCGGCGACCTGGCCGGGTACGGCGCTGGCATCGAGCTGCCAGACGAGGCGGTGCTGCGCCACGAGCCGCAGGTAGCGCGGATAGGGCAGGCGCTTTTCGATGACGCGCAGGAGGCCGTCGGAAAACCCGAGCCGCGCGAGCATGCGGCGTCCGCTCCAGCCGTCGTCGTTGAAAACGGTGACGGGCTCCTGCATGGGCTCGGCGATCTGGCGCACAGCGAGGAGCGCGGCGAGGTGGTTGCGCGACGGCGTGCCGAACTCGCGGGTGCCGACGAAGATGCCGCGGCGCTCGTCCGGCGGTGTGGAAAAATCCCAGCGCACGTCGTCCACGGGATAGGGCGTGGGGAGGAACTCCGCGCGCCGCGCGCCCGCGCCGAGGTAGAGCGGCACGAGGTCGGGCACGGTGGCGATGGCGGCGTCGGCGCGCTGGCAGATTTCCTGGAAGAGCCTGAATTTATCCGGCTTCCCGAGCAGCGCGGCGATTTGGAAAGCGCCCGATTCCTTCAGCGAAACGGCGACCTTTTTACCCGCGCGGCGCAGCTCGTGCAATGCGTTGCGGCAGGCTTTCAAATCGCTGCGGAGGAGCAGCAGTACATGCTTCGCGTCGGCCGGGATGTCCTGGTCTCGGCGGTAAAATGCGCCGCCGGTGCAGGCGGCGAAGGCGTGGAAATTCACGGGCGCGTGCGCGGCGGCGTCGGGCGCGCCGGCGCCGTCGGCGAAGTGTTGCCCGGGGTCGCGACCCCCGGGATTGAGAACGGCTATGGACATGTGGGACGGCTCGCACTCCACCGGAAATGTCGCGCCGCGGCAAAGCAAACCAGCCGCGCTATCCGACGGTGGGACAGGCTGCGCAGCAGCGGTAGGGACGGCACTCCGCGCCGTCCGTGAACGCGAACCCGCGCCCGCCGCCTCGCTGCGCTCGCCCGCGACGGCACGGAGCGGCGTCCCTACCGGCTTCGCCATTCGTCGCGCGCGCTACGGCGTCTGCGCGAGTTTTTCGCGGTAGCCCTGCATGGTGCTCACGGGCGTGGAAAGGTAGATGTCCTGCACGTCGCCGAGCCGCGTCAGCATCCACGGCGCGAGGAAGTTTTCGCCGTTTTTCGTATAGACGATGTCGTCGGCGATGAAGACGCATGAGTGGATGGTCTCGCCGGCGGCGTTGTTGAAAAAGAGCAGGTCGCCGAAGCGGTAGGGCGGCGCGACGGTGGCGTAGTTTTCGATCACGCGGCGTGAGGCGAGGCGGGTGTCGAGGTAGTAGTCCTGCGGGCTGCGGGAGAAAAAATTCAGCGCGGTCCAGTGGCAGTCCGGCATGCGTCCGCGGGTGGCGAGGTCGGGCGTGGGGTAGGTGTAAAGACGGCGGCGGGCGAGCGGCGGAAGCAGGTGGGTGATGTCGAGCGTGGTGCCGCACGGGCGCTCGGCTACGGACGCAAGCAGTGGCAGGATGTCGCTATCCGCGCGACCTCCAGTCCAGTAGGCGGCGATGGCCTTGATGTCGCTGTCCGCGGGGATCTTGATGTTGGCGACGAGGGTGCGGGTGCGGGTGGCGGTTTTGAAAATGTGCTGCACCTCGGCGTCGGTGTGGGCGTGGTTGAGGAGTGTGCGGAGGTCGCTAAAAACAAGCGCGCGTCCCCGGCGGTAGGTCATTTTGCGGATGAGCCCCTTGATTTCCTCGGTGAGGTCCGTGTCGCGCAGCCATTCATCGAGATTGCCGCCGGGGATGAAAATCGGGCTGTAGTGAAATTCGTTGAGCGGCGTTTTGGCCAGCTCGGCATAGACGATGGTGCGCATCTCCGGGGTCATCGCCTCAAGGTCGGGGACGAGCGGGTAAAGGGTGGTAACGCCGTCCAGCACGGTGCGGCGCTGCGGATCGAGCAGGCGCTGCTGCATGGTTTCAGACAGGCCGGCGCGCTGGAAAAGGGTGCGGAGCGCGGCGGTGTCGGTACCGATGAAAGACCAGTGCGGGACGGAGTTCGGCTTGGGCACGCCGGCGAGGAGAAAGTCCGGCGCTTCGAGGTAGATCGGGCTCGATTCGAGCTGGCCCCACGGGCCGGGTTTGGCGGCGCTCACGGGGACTTCCGCAGGCTTCGCGGGAGGCGCGGAAGGAGCGACGAGAATCGTTTCCGCCAACCCACAACCGGCCGCGAAGGCTGATAGAATCAGGATCAGTAGTTGTCTGTATGCCATCGGAAAAAAATTCGCGCGGAACGTTTTCAGAAAGCCGCGGGAAGGCAAATGAAGTTTCCGTGGCATTGATGAAACGCCGCTTACATGGATGAAAATCGCAAATCGCCGGCTGCGCAGATGCACCGAAATGTGGGGCGCCTTTTTTCCTAAACCCACCCCGACGAATCAGGCAGCGCCGTCGGCGGTGGCGAGTGATTCGCTGTGCAGGTCGCCGCTTTTGCCAAAGGCCTCGGCGACGCTCGGGACGTGCTGCGGCTCGCTGCTGCTGAGCACGTCGGCATCACCGCCGTTGCCGTTCTTTTCCCGGGTGCTGAATTTCACGCCGACGAGTTTCGAGACGCCGTGCTCCTCCATGGTCACGCCGTAGAGCGCATCGGCGCGGGCGATGGTGCGCTTGTGGTGCGAGATGACGATGAACTGCGACTGCGCGACGAAGCGGTCGAGGATTTTGATGAAGCGGTTGATGTTCGATTCGTCGAGCGGCGCGTCCATTTCGTCGAGCACGCAGAACGGGCTCGGCTTGACCATGTAGATCGAGAAAAGCAACGCGACCGCGGTCATGGTGCGCTCGCCGCCGGAGAGCAGGGTGATGGTCTGGAGCTGCTTGCCGGGCGGCTTGGCGATGATGTCGATGCCGCTCTCGAGCGGGTCGCTTTCATCGGTGAGCAGGAGGTTCGCTTTGCCGCCGCCGAAAAGTTCGGTGAACATTTCGGCGAAGTTGACGCGGATTTTTTCAAACGTCTCGGCGAAGAGCGTCTTCGTGGTGCTGTTGATTTTCGCGATGACGCCGAGGAGTTCCTCCTTCGAGTTGGTGAGGTCGGTGTTCTGCTTTTCGAGAAAGGCATGGCGCTCCTCGAGTTCGTCGTATTCCTGGATGGCGTCGAGGTTCACGGGCCCCATCGAGTCGAGGCGCTGGTCGAGTTCGCGGACCATCGCTTCGATGCGCTCCCAGTCGATGGCGAAGGCGTCGTCGGGTTCGGGATGGGACTCATGGGACTGAGGGGACCCATCCGTCGCATCCGTCCCATCGGCAGGAGCGTCGCCTGGTGTGGCGGTTCCGCTTTGTGCCCGCTTCGCGTGGTCGCGAATGGCGACGCGCAGGCCGTGCAGGTCGCGCTCAAATGTCGTGAGGTCGAGCTGGTAGCGTTTCTGGATGTGCTCGGTCAGCGCGGTGAGCTTCATCTCATACTGCGCGTGTTTCACGTCGAGGCGGCTGCGCTGGTCGTGCGCTTCGGTGAGCTGGTGGCGCAGGATGCGCAGGGCGTTGGCGAGTTCCTCGACGGCAGAGGCCATGCCGGCGCGTTCTTCGAGCAGCGCGGCGACGGCGCTTTCGCCTTCGCCGACCTGCTCGCGCAGGCGTTCGAGGTTCGATTCGATCTCGGCGTTTTCCGCGAGCATCGAATCGGCGCGCTGCTCGTAGCTGATGATGTCCTGTTTCCGCGCAGCGATGAGTTCCGTCAGTTCGGCGAGGCGCGCCTCCATCGGCTGGCGCTGGTGATGGAGTGAAGAGTGGCGCTGGCGCTCGGTGGCAACCTTGATGCGCAGTTCATTCAGTTCGCCGCCGATTTCGTTTTCGCGGGCGCGCAGGACTTCGAGCTGGTTTTGGGTTTCGGCGCGGCGCGTCTGGAGTTCTTCGAGCTGGCCGAGCCCGCTGGCGATCTCAGCTTCCAGACCGCCCACACGGTCGGACGCTTCGCGATGCCGCGCCTCGCTGCTGACGCGCTCGCCTTCGAGGTTCTGCTGTTTGCGTTCGGTGTCCTTGGCCTCGCGCTCGACCATCGCGAGTTGGCCGCGGAGGGTGGAGACGAGGAGCGTCGCGTTCTGCTTTTCCTCGCGCGCCTCGTCGAGCCGCGCCTGGGCGGTTTCGATTTCGGCGAGGGTTTCGTTGCGGCGCTGGGTCACGCCTTCGATTTGCCGGTGAAACTCAGCCGCTTCGGCTTCGAGCGCGTGGATTTGGTTTTTGCGCTGGAGCACGGAGTTCATGGCCTCGCCGCTTTGACCCCCGTGGAGGATGCCGTGGCCGGTGAGCACTTCGCCCGCGAGCGTGACGACCGCGGAACCGCGGACCTGCGGGAAAGCGCGCAGTGCCGTTTCGAGGTCGGGGACGAGGACGGTGTGGTTGACGAGCCGCTCGACGAGCCGCTGCACTTCGGGCTGCGGCTTGATCTTGTTGATGAGCCAGTCGATTGCGCCTTCGGGCAGATTCATCGGCTCGGCGGTGTGCTCGAAATGCCGCTCCAACTCGCGCAACGCGAGCGCTGCCTTGCCGAGTTTTTTCGCGGTCAGCGTCCTGACGACCGACTCGGCGATCATCGCGTCTTTCATCACGATGGCCTGGAGATTGGCTCCCAGAGCGGCTTCCACAGCGGTCACGTATTCCGCCGGCACGTCGATGAACTGCGCGAGCGCGCCGACGATCGCGGGTTTGAAAAAGTCGGGATTGTCGAGACCACGGAGCACGGCCTGGGTGCCTTCGGAGAAACCTTCGCCGCCTTCGTTGAGCGCGCGGAGGACTTCGAGCTTCGACTCTTTTTCGGCGAGGGTGCGCTGGGCTTCGCGGAGTTCGCGGTCCACTTCGGCGAGGGCGGTCTGGCCTTCGCGGAGCTGCTGTTCGGAATGGGTCACATGGGACGTATGGGACTCATGGGCGAGCAGCGCGCCTTCGAGCTCAGATTGGGTGTCGCGGAGGCGGTCGGTGAATTGAGTGAAAGCAAACGTGAGCTGCTCCAGTTCGCCGGACAGGATGCTGAGCCGTGCCTCCGCGCCGTCGCGCTGCTGCGAGACGCTGGCGATCTGCCCGCGCAGGCCGCTGATGCGGCTCTCGATGCGCGCCGCGTCGTTGGCCACGGCGCTGATGGTGCGCTCGGCTTCCTGCCGCTGGCCGGTGAGCGCCGCGGTCGCGGCCTGCTTTTCCTCCATGATGCGCAATTCGCCGGCGAGCATCGTGGTGATCTGCTCCAACTCGGTATCGGTGTCGTGGAGCTGGGTTTCGGCGATGCGGAATTTCTCCTCCGCGCCCGCCACATCCGCGCGGTAGCGCTCCACGAGCTGCGTGAATTCCTGCGCGCGCTCCTCGTTGAAAAGGACGCGATTCTCGTGATTCGAGATGCGCGTCTTGAGGTCGTTGACGCCCTGCCGCGCCTGGTTCAGCCGCTGCTCCATTTCGTCGAGCGCCGCACGCTGCACCTCGACTTCGCTTTCACGCGACTCGATCTCCTGCTCGCACTCCGCCTGCCGGTCGGCGAGCCGCGCCAGCTCTTGCTTTGCGGCCACCTGCTGCTCTTCCAGCGAGTCGAACTGCCGCTTCGCCGCATGCGTTTCCAGCATCTTCAAATCACCGATCAGCGACTGGTAGCGCCGCGCTTTTCCCGCCTGCCGCTGGAGCGAACCGATCTGCCGCTTCACCTCTTTCACGATGTCCGCGAGCCGCAGCAGATTTGCCTCCGTCGCTTCCAACTTCCGCAGCGCCTCGCGCTTCTGCGACTTGTATTTCGTGATGCCCGCCGCCTCCTCAAAAATTGCGCGCCGATCCTCGGGCCGCGACGAGAGGATCATGTCGATCTTGCCCTGCTCCATGATCGAATACGCCGAGCGCCCGATGCCCGTGTCCATGAAAAGCTGCTGGATGTCTTTGAGCCGGCACGGCGTGCGGTTCAGCAAATATTCGCTGCCGCCGTCGCGGAAAACGCGGCGCGTGATCGTCACGTCGTGCCAGTCGAGGCCGAGCTGCTCCTCACATTCGGAAAAGGTCATCGAGACCTCGGCCATGCCCACCGCCGCGCGCGAGTCGGTGCCGCTGAAAATCACGTCCGCCATTTCGCCGCCGCGCAGCGCCTTGGCTGACTGCTCGCCAAGCACCCAGCGCATGGCGTCGAGGACGTTCGATTTGCCGCACCCGTTCGGCCCGACCACCGCGGTCACGCCGCGATGAAATTCCATCTTGGTTTTCGGGGCAAAGGACTTGAAGCCGAAGAGTTCGAGGGATTGGAGATACATGGTGGCGAGGGGTGAAAGTGCGGGTTAAAAGTGGACGAACGGCGCGAAAATTAGGAGCGAGGCGTTTTGGCCGCAAGCACAATATGTTGGGGTTTGATTGTGAATAACTCACTAGATGGTGTGGTTTTGGTTGATGGTGATCCGGTGCGCTCACGCAGCGGGGATGAGGAAAAACGCAGAGACGCAGAGAGTTCCGCTGCGGGACGTTGAGGCTTTAGAAAGAGGCCGGAAGGGAGTCCACGAAAGGCACGAAAA
>JANXWQ010000636.1 GCA_025351065.1 Chthoniobacter sp.
GGAACTCGCCGCCGCCGTGGCTGCGATCCCCGCCGCCGAGGCGGACAGCCGGAGCGTCGCCGCCGAGCGCGCCAAACTCGCGCGCGAACTCGAAGCCGCCCGCGCCAGCAGCAATGCGACGATCACGAAGCACCGCGCCGAAAGCAAACAGCTCACTTACGAGCGCGACGCCGCGCAAAAGGAAGGCGAGACGCTGCTCGCGGAAATCGACGCCCTCAAGGCCGCCGGGCAACGGGAGCGCGAGGCGCTCGACCGCGACCTCGCCGCCGCCCGCCAGGCGCGCGGTGCCGAGGCCAAAACGCACGGCGAAACCCGCGCCGCGCACGAAAAAACCGCCGCCGAAAAAGCCGCGCTCGCCGTCCAGCTCACCGCCGCTCAGGGCGCGCACGACACTCTCGCCGCCGAGGCCGCTGCCGCCCGCATCGCGCACGACCAGGCGTACGCCGCCCTCGCTCAGGAGCGTGACGTTTTGCAGGCGAAGGAAAAGACGCTCGGCGGGGAAGTCGAGGCGCTGCGCCAGGAGCATAGCGGCGTGCAGGCCAAAAAGTCCGCGCTCGAAAAAACCACCGCCGCCCTCACCGGCGAGCGCGATCAGCTCCGCGCGCAGGGCGAAACGCTCGCCACCGAACTTGCCGCAGCGCGGCAGCAGCACAGCGAAGCGGTGACCGCGCACGGACAGGTTTACGAAATGCTGCACGCTGCGAAGGACGCGCTCACCGCCGAACTCAAGCAGGCCTGGGGCACGCACGAAGCCCTCACCGCCGAAGCCACCGTTGCCAAAAACGATCACGGAAAAGCCGCCGCCGCGCTTGTGCAGGAACGCGGCACGCTCGCCGAAAAAATCCACGCGCACGAAGCCGCCGCCGCCGCCGAGCGCCAGCAGCACGAGCGTGCCCTGGCCGCCCTCAGCGCACAGCTCGCGCAGGCGCACGAGACCCGCGCAGCCCTCGCCGCCGCCAGTACCGCCACGCAGGGTTCGCTCGAAAAATCCGTCGCCGACCTGACCGCCGAGCGGGCGCAGCTCGCCGAAAAAGTGGCCGCGCTCGAAACCGGATTTGCCGCCGCGCACGCGAGCCATACCGAGGCTGTCGCCGCGCTGGAAAATGAACGCGTCACCGCCGAGGAGCGCGCCGCACGGCACGAGCAGGCGCTCGCCGCATTGCACGCGGAAAAGGACGCCGCCCTTGCCGAGGCACACGCGCGCCACGCTGAACTCACTGCCAGCGGCGACCAGCAGCGCGCGGCGCTCACCGCCGCGCACGAATGCGCGCAGGCGGCGCTGCACGCGGAGCGCACCCAGGCGCTCACCGACCTCACCGCCGGGCGGGAAGCCGCCGTCGCCGCGCTGACCGGGGAGCGCGATCGTGCGCGCGAGGCCGCGGCGGAAAACGCGCAGCGGCTGGCCGCCGAAATCGCGCAGCTCACCGAGGCGCGCGACCAGGCGCAGCGCGAGAGCGCGGCCATCGCCCAGCGGCTCGCCGCCGCCGTGGTCGAGGCCGACGGCAAGCTCGACGCGACGCTGCGCGAGCGCGACGCGCTGCTCGCCGAAAAGCACCGCCGCGACAGCGCAGCGGAGGCCGAGCGCAACACTCGCGAGGCGCAGAGCGCGGTCTTTGCCCGCCAGCTCCAGACCGTGACCCGCGAGCGCGACGACGCCCGCACCGAAGCCGCCGCGGCCCGTGAAAGCGCGATGCAAAAAGCCGCCGCGCTCGAAGCCGACCGCGCTGCGCTGGCCCGCACCGAGGCTGAGCTGGCGGCGCGTTTCGACCGCGACCTCGCGCGCGTGCGCCACGAGCGCGACAGCATCATCGGGCAGCGCGACGCTTTGCGCGACCGCATGGAAAAGCTCATCGACGAGCAGCGCAGCCTCCTTGAGGAAATCTCTGCGCAGGCCAGCCAGACCGCGCTCCGCCACGGCACCGTGCCGGCGTCCGCGCCCGAGCCCGAGCGGCCCGCGGCACCGGTGCGCAAGGGACGGAAGGCGCGGCAGGAAAGCAACGTCATCGACATCACCGAGGCGGAGATTCTCGGCCCGGTGACGGTCGGCGAGAGCGGCTTGCAAATGCCGCGCATCCGCCCGGTGCAGGTGCAGCCGCCGCAGGTGCGGATTCTTTGAAACGCGGCAAAACCTCTCCGCCGCCGCGCCGCCGCCGCTGGCCCTTTTGGCTGGGTCTCGCCGCGCTCGCGCTGCTGCTGCTGCCGGTCGTCGAGGTGCTCGCGGTGCGGTTTATCGATCCGCCTTTCACGCCGCTGATGCTGCTGCGCCCGTGGGAGGCGCGGCCCGACGGGCGGCTCGCGCCGGCGCGGCACTACGCGTGGTGCCGGCTCGGAAAAATCCCGCCGGATTTTTTGCGCTACGTGCTGACCGGCGAGGACCAGCGGTTTTTTCACCACCACGGTTTTGACTGGCGGGAAATCCATCTCGCCCGCGCGCAGGCCGGGCCGGATGGCGAGGTGCGCGGGGCTTCGACGATTTCGATGCAGTGCGCGCGCTCGCTTTTTCTGTGGCAGGGCCGCTCGTGGGTGCGCAAGGGGCTCGAAGCCTACTACACGTTCTGGCTGGAGCTGCTCGTGCCGAAGCGCCGCATCCTGGAGCTGTACGTCAACGTGATCGAAATGGGCGACGGCATCTACGGCCTCGAAGCCGCCGCGCGCGCGCACTACGGCGCGGCCCCGTCGGCGCTGACCCGCGAGCAGTGCGCCATGCTCGCCGCGCTGCTGCCCGCGCCGCGGGTGTGGAATCCGCGCGCGCCCTCGCCGCGGCTGAGCGCGCGCTGCGCGAAACTTTTGCACCAGGAGCGGCAGGTGAGTTTTCCCGAGCTGCGCGGGCTTTAGCGGCGATTGCCAACAATGATTTCCGGCAGCGTGCGGCTGGGTCCCGATGGGACGACTAAATTTCACACCCTTTAAGGTGCGCGGGGCGCTGGAGGATTTTGCTCGCGGATGAGGCGCTGAAAGTCGGCTTCGGGGATGTAGTCGGTCTGGCCTGCCGCGTTTGTCACAATGCGTAGCTGCGCCCCGGCGGTGTTGAGCAAGGTGGCTGGCGAAGCGAGAAGGATGGTATCCGGCGG
>JANXWQ010000647.1 GCA_025351065.1 Chthoniobacter sp.
TCGACAACCTGCTCGGCTTCGCCGAAATCACGCAGGGCAATTTCGACATCACGCGCTGGCCGTACTTCACCGGCGGCGGGCAGAAATTCCGCATGCGCATCCAGTACGGCACGCGGCGCAAAGATTTCGTCATCTCTCTCACCGAGCCGTATTTTCTCGACCGCGAGATCGCCGTGGGCGGCGAGCTTTTCTACCGCGAAGCCTCCTTCGTCTCGCAGGTCTATGACGAGCGCCGTTACGGCTTCGACCTCTCGGCGCGCAAGCGGCTCGCCGAATTTCTCACTGGGCGCATCAACTACACCCTGCAGGACATCACCATCCAGAAAGTCGCCGCCGACGCCTCGCAGACCATCAAGGACGAGGCCGGCAGCCGCGTCGAAAGCAAGATCACCCTCGGGCTCACCCACGACACGCGCGACTCCGTCTTTCTCACCCGCCACGGCCATCGTGTCGATCTCTCGGTCTTTGGCGCGGGCGGCTTCCTCGGTGGCGGCACGGACATCTATGATTTCGATCTTGAAGGCTCGCAGTATTTCCTGCTGCCCTACGACACCATCCTCACCTTCAACGGCGAAATCGCCGGCGTGAACACCTGGGCCGGCGGCGACCGCGTGCCGATTTTCGACCGCCTTTTCCTCGGCGGCGCCAACAACCTGCGCGGCTTCAAATTCCGCGACGTCGGCCCGAAGGACGTGAACGGCGAGCCCATCGGCGGCAAATCCCTCTGGCGCATCACCGCCGAGCTGACCACGCCCGTCGTGGATAAAGTGCGCGCGGCCGTTTTCTACGACATGGGCTCCGTCGGCGAAAGCGCCTACAGCTTCAACGGCACCGTCAACAGCGACGTGGGCGTGGGCGTGCGCCTCGACCTGCCCATCGGCCCCGTGCGCATCGACTACGGCTTTCCGCTGCAAAAAGACCAGTTCACCAGCGGCAGCGGGCGCTTCAATTTCAACATTGGCTACCAATTTTGAACGAACCCGCCACCCGCCAGTCTCAGCCCATCCCAAATCACCCAACCAAAAACCACATGAAAAAATACCTCTTCCTCTCCCTCGCCGCCGCTGTCCTCGGCTCCGCCAGCGCCTCCGCGCAAAACATCAAAGTCGGCACCGTGGACATGAAGAAAGTCTTCGAGTCCTACTACAAGACCAAGGACGCCGAAGCCAAGATCAACGAGGCCCGCAACGGCGCAAAAAAGGAGCTCGAGGATCGCATGGACGTGGCCAAAAAGACGCTCGATGAGGTCAAAAAACTCGACGAGGAAATCAACAAGCCGGAACTCAGCAAGGAAGCCAAGGAGCAGAAAGCCAAGTCGCGCAGCGAGAAGGCCGCCGAGTTGCAGAACATGGACCGCGAAATCCGCGAGTTTCAGCAGTCGCGCGAAAAGCAGCTCCAGGAACAGTCCGTGCGCATGCGCGCTGGCATCGTCGAGGACATCAACAAGGTCATTGACGGCAAGGTGAAGGCGGAAAACTTCGACCTCGTTTTCGACAAGTCCGGCCCCAGCCTCAACGGCGTGCCGATCGTGCTTTTCTCGCGCGAGAGCTACGAATTCACCGAGGCCGTCGTCACCGCACTGAACAAGAACAAGGGCAAGGAAGCCCCGGCTGAGCCAAAGCCCGCCACCGGCGACAAGCCGAAGAAACTCCCGTAACCCATTTCGCCGTGCCACAATTCACGGTGCAGGAACTGGCCGCCCTCACGGGCGGCCAGTTTTCTTTGGCGGAAAACGGCGCGAAAGCGATTACCGGGGCCGCGGCGATTGCCGATGCCGGCGAGGGCCACGTCACTTTTTTTGGCAACGCCAAATACCTCGCCCAGCTAAAGGCCTCGCGCGCCACCGCCGCGCTCGTGCCGCTCGATTTCAGCGAGCCGATTTCCCCCGTCGCCATCCGCGTCGAAAATCCCTCCCTCGCCTTCGCGCAGTTGCTGGAAAAATTCGCGCCCGAGCCCATTCGCTTCGCGCCGGGCGTGCATCCCACTGCCGTCATCGGCCGCGACGTGGTGCTCGGCGAAAACGTTTCCGTCCAGCCGTACGTCGTCATCGAGGACGGCGTGAAAATTGGCGCCGGCACCGTGCTCGGCGCGCACGGCTACCTCGGTCACGGCGCAACGGTGGGGGCAGGCTGCCAGCTTGCGCCCCGCGTTACCATCGGCGCGCGCTGCGTCCTCGGGAGCCGCGTCATTATCCACAGCGGCACCGTGCTGGGCAGCGACGGGTTTGGCTTCGAGCTGTCCGGCGGACGCCAGGTGAAAATCCCGCAGACCGGCATCGTCCAGATCGACGACGACGTGGAGATCGGCGCGAACGTCACCATCGACCGCGCCCGTGTTGGCCGGACGTGGATTCAGGAGGGCACGAAAATCGACAACCTCGTGCAAATCGCCCACAACGTCGTCATCGGGCGGCACTGCCTCATCGTCGCCCAAGCCGGCATCTCCGGCAGTACCCGACTGGGAAATTATGTCACACTCGCCGGCCAGGTCGGGCTCGTCGGCCATATCGAGATTGGCGACCGCACCATCGTCGCCGCCCAGAGTGGAGTGACTAAAAACCTTGGCCCTGACCAGGTCGTCTTTGGCTATCCAGCCCTGCCTTTGCGCGAAAGCAAAGAGCAACTCGCCCGCATCGGCCGCCTGCCCAAACTCTACGCCCGCGTCAAAAAACTGGAGCAGCTCCGCGGGTCCCGGCCCGAATCTTTGCCCCCGGACAGCTAAGCCCTTGTGGAAAAACTGCGGGCCTTCTAACGTCCGCCAACTTCCGCTGTCCAAACCGCGCCATGCCCGCCCGCAAACGCCCCGCCACCAGCCTCAAAAAGAAGGCCAAGGCTCCGCGTCGCCCGGCCAAGCCCGTGAAGCGCAAAGCCTGCACCCCGCGCTATCCTTTCCAGCGCCAGTTCGACCTTGAGGAAGCCCAAGGCCGCTGGTTCAACCTCCGCACCATCTTCGACAAGATGAACGCGCGCTACTTTCGCAACCGCATCAAGGACTACCGCATCGTGTGGGGCCGGAAACGCCGCGAGCGCCCGCGCGAGACCATGATCTTCGGCACCATCCAGGAAGAGGACCGCGTCATCCGCATCCACCCGCTGCTCGACCGCGGTTTCGTCCCGACGTGGTTTCTCGAATACGTCATCTACCACGAAATGCTGCACAGCGTCGTCGCCGATCTCTATGACGG
>JANXWQ010000003.1 GCA_025351065.1 Chthoniobacter sp.
CGCAGGCATCCTCGCATGTGGCAGTCCGGCGGGCTTCCAGCCCGGCGAAAAAAAACGCAGATCATCGCGCCGCGATTCGCCGGGCAGGGATGCCCGGCGGACTGCCACAGGCTGGAAGCCTGCGCCACGTCAGCATTGCACGCGCGGCGATCCGTCTGCTTCGCTGCGGCATGTCCCACATCGCAGTCATCGGCGGCGGCCCCGCGGGCCTGCGCGCGGCGGAAATCGCCGCCGCAGGCGGTGCGCGCGTGACCATCTTCGATGCGAAACCGTCGGTCGGCCGCAAGTTCCTCGTCGCCGGCCGCGGTGGGCTGAACCTCACGAAAGCCGAGCCGCGCGACCTTTTCGCCGCCCGCTACTCCGACCCCGCGCGCTGGCCCGCGCTGCTGGCCGAATGTGATGGCGACGCCCTGCGCGCCTGGGCCGCCGGGCTCGGCATCGAGACCTTCGCCGCCTCCACGGGCCGCGTCTATCCGCGCGAGATGAAAGCCGCGCCGCTGCTGCGCCGGTGGGTCGCGCGGTTGCGCGCGAGCGGCGTGCATTTTGCCATGCGCCACCGCTGGACTGGCCTGCGCAAAGGCGAGCGCTGGCAGCTCGATTTTGCCGGGGAAGGGGAGTGCGCAATCACCGCTAAGGCTGACACCGTCATCCTCGCGCTCGGCGGCGGCTCGTGGCCCGACACCGGCTCCGACGGCGCGTGGACGAACCTCCTCGAAAATCTCGGCATCGCCATTGCCCCTCTCCAATCCGCGAACTGCGGCTGGGAATGTGCGTGGCCCCCCGCCGTCCGCGCGCTGGCCGGTCAGCCGCTCAAAAACATCACCGCGCGTGCAGGCGATCACGAGGCTGTGGGCGAACTGCTCATCACCGAATACGGCCTCGAAGGCGGTGCGCTTTACCAACTCGGCCCGGCTCTGCGCGCGATGCGCGAACCGGTGCTTATGGTTGATTTCAAACCCGCGCAGACCGCCGAGCAGCTCGTGCGAAAAATGAACGGCATTCGCGTCGGAGCTGTAGGGGAAGCTGCCAGCTTCCCCTACAGCTCCGCGCGCGAGCGCTGGCGCCTGAGCGATGCGGCCCACGCCATCCTCGCGCCGCACGCGGAAAGCATCCCGACCGTCGAAGCCCTCGCCGCCTTCGTGAAAGACTGCCCCCTTCCACTCGCGCGTCCGCGCCCGCTCGCGGAAGCGATCTCCACCGCCGGCGGCGTCCGCTGGGACGAACTCGACGACCACCTCATGCTCCGCAAACTTCCCGGCGTCTTCGTCGCCGGCGAGATGATCGACTGGGAAGCGCCCACCGGCGGCTACCTCATCACCGGCTGTTTCGCCACCGGCACCCGCGCCGCGCGCGGGGCGCTGAAAATGACGAATGACGAATGACGAATGACGAATGACGAATGACGCGCGCCGGATCGTCATTCCGTCATTCGTCATTTCAACCGCTCGGGATTCAAGGCCTGGAGCGCCTTCGGCACGAACCGTCCATTCTCCCGCACCAGCTTGCCGTCGAAGTGAATCGTCCCGCCGCCATAGTCCTCGCGCTGGATGTTCACGAGGTCCCAGTGGACCTGCGAGCGGTTGCCATTCTCCGTCTGCTCGTAGCACTGGCCGGGCGTGAAGTGGAAGGAGCCGTTGATCTTTTCGTCGAAAAGAATGTCGCGCATCGGCTGGAGGATGTGCGGATTGAAGCCGATGGCGAACTCGCCAATGTAGCGCGCGCCGGGGTCGCTATCGAGGATCGCGTTCAGCTTCTCGGTGTTGTTCGCCGTCGCGTTGACGATCTTCCCGTCCTTGAATTCCAGCCGCACATTGTCGAACGCCACGCCCTGATAAACCGTCGGCGCGTTGTAGGTCACCACGCCCTGCACGGAGGTCTTCACCGGCGCGGTGAAAACCTCGCCGTCGGGGATGTTGTGCGTCCCGCCGCAGGGCAGCGCGCTCATGCCTTTGATTGAAAAGCGCAGGTCGGTGCCCGGGCCTTTGATCTCTACGAGGTCGGTCACCATCATCGCCTCGGCGAGCGCCGCCATGCCGGGCTCCATCTTCGCGTAATCGAGCGAGCACACTTTGAAATAGAAATGCTCAAACGCCTCCGTGCTCATGCCCGCGCTCTGCGCCATCGAGGGCGACGGCCAGCGCAGCACGCACCAGCGCGTCTTTTGCACGCGCCAGTCGAGCACCGCCTTCATTTTTTTCTGCACGAGCTTCATCCGCTCCGGTGGCACGTCGCTCATCTCGGTGATGTTTTCCCCGCCGCGCACGGCGATGTAGGCGTCCATCTTTTTCATCTGCGCGAGCTGCACGGCCGCCGTCACCGCGAGCTGCTCCTCCTGCGCCTCGCGCGCCATCTCGCGCGACACGCGCGCCTGATGCGTCTGCACCAGCGGCACCGCGCCCACGCTGCGCGCCGCGCGGATGAGCGCGATGGTCATTTCCGGCGGGATGTCGAAAGCGTCGATGAGCACCTTTTCGCCGCGCTGCAGTTTGGTGGAAAAGGTGACGAGGCCGTGGGCGAGTCGGTCAAAGCGGGGATCGTGCATAGGGCGCGGAAGCTAGCGGCGGCGGTGCGCTTGCCAAGCCCGGAGCGGCGGGCTTAGGCGGCGTCTTTCAGCACGCGCCGCACGCACTCGCCGATCACCGCGACGTGCGCGGCGACGCGGCGCTCGAGCGCGAATTCCGACGGCGACTCGATGGTGAGCGAGCGCCGCGCGTGTTCGAGATGAAACCAGATCGCCTCCGGGTAGCCCATGCGCGCGAAGCGTTTTCGGTCGATGCGCCGCCGGTGGATGCCGCCCACCGCCTTGCGCCCGTCGATGCGCGGGCGCGGGTCGATGGGCAGATGCCGGCGCGCGGCGGCGAGCAGCGCCTCGCCCCAGGGCGGTTGCGCGCGCGCGACTTCGTAAAGGTAAAGCCCCTGGCCGTCGTAGTCCTCGTGCAGCATCAGCGCCGCGGCGAACTGATGCGGGGCGACGAGCCGCCGCACCGCGCCGACCACCGGCTGATCGTCGCGATGAAAGAGCCGGTTCAGATCGAGCCCGTCCTCGTTCAGCCGGATGTTGTTCGCGAGACCCCACGGATTCAGGCACGGCAGCAGCAGCAGCGGCAGCGTGTGCAGGCGGCGCGCGTTTTTTTCCGCCCAAGTAATGAGCCCCTCCGTCGCCGCCGGCTCATCGCCGTGGATGCCCGCCGAGATGTAAATGCCGCCGGTCGCGCCGAGCGCCTTCGTCTGTAGATAGAAGAGGTCGTGATGTTCCGTCCGCACCAGCCGCCGCAGCGGTACGCCTGCTGCGCGCGCGACGGCCCGCCAGCGTTGGATGAGAAAGCGGTAGTCGTGCGCGCGGTGCATGGCGGGCGTTGGTAGGCGGTGGGGTTGCGCTTGTCGAAGCATCTTCAACGTCGGCCCGGAAAGGACGCTGCGACTGGGTTGTGGGTTTTGTTTTTTTAACGCAGAGACGCAGAGGCGCAGAGAGCGCAGAGGGGGAAATGAAGGGCGCGTTGAGGAAGGTGAATCTGGCCTTTCCGAATCTCTGCGTCCTTTGCGCCTCTGCGTCTCTGCGTTAAAAAAAATCACCCCCCGAATGGAAATTCGCGAGGATTTGCATTTGCCCCGCGCGGTGCGCTGCCGCTAGCGTGCGCGCCCTATGTCCAGCCAGTTCGGCCACGCTTTCCGCATCTCCACCTGGGGCGAATCCCACGGCGGCGGCGTCGGCGTGGTCATCGATGGCGTCCCGCCGCGCCTCGCGCTCACCGAGGCCGACATCCAGCGCGACCTCGACCGCCGACGCCCCGGCCAGAGCGACATCGTTACCCCGCGCGACGAAGCCGACACCTGCCACATCCTCTCCGGCGT
>JANXWQ010000043.1 GCA_025351065.1 Chthoniobacter sp.
GGCCCGTCGGGCTGCGGAAAATCCACGCTCATCCGCATCGTCGCCGGCCTCGATGAGGCGACCGGCGGCGCGGTGCTGCTCGACGGCCACGCCGTCACCGGCCCCGGCCCGGACCGCGGCATGGTCTTCCAGGGCTACACCCTTTTCCCGTGGCTCACCGTCCGCGCCAACGTGATGTTCGGCCTCGAAATGCGCGGCAAGGATCGGACCACCGCCGAGAGCGAGGCGCGCGAGTGGCTGGACATGGTGGGGCTGGGAAAATTCGAGCACGCGTATCCGCACGAACTCTCCGGCGGCATGAAGCAGCGCGTGGCCATCGCCCGCGCGCTGGCGAACGAACCGCGCATCCTCATCATGGACGAGCCCTTCGCCGCCCTCGACGCGCAGACGCGCTGCCAGATGCAGAGCTACCTGCTGCAGATTTGGAAAAAGGTGGACGTCACGATCCTCTTCATCACGCACGACCTCGAAGAAGCCGCCTACCTCGCCGATCGCATCGTGGTCATGGGCGCTAATCCGGGCCGCGTCGTCGAGTTCATCGAAAACCCCGTGCCGCGCCCGCGCAGCGCCGCGCAGTTTCTCACCGCCGAATATCTCTCGCTAAAAGCGCAGCTCGAAGAGCTGATCCATCCGCCCGTCGGGACCGACGACGAGGAAAAGCTGCCGATGGTGAAACTCACCACCGTCGGCGACGACGTGGAGTGAGCGCGCATTTTTGGGAAAAGGATTCGCCCGCCGGGCGTGGCGTTTTTTACTCTCCCCACACCTAACCCCGCCGCATGAAACACGCGTCACCCGCCATTCCACCGTCGCCTCGCCCCAATCGCCAAACGCGCCGCGCCTCAGCGTCCATGAAACGGACGCCGCCTGCGCTGCATCACCCGCATCGACACCCACGACAAAAAAAGAGCCGCGGCTGGGAGGTGCGGGTGATGCGGCGTGGCATTGCCATGAAATTGCATTGTCACGCTTTCGTTTTGCCGTAGAGAAACGGAGCAGCCGACTCAATGATTCCCCCTAGAAAATCACCAGCATCGCCGTCCTGGCTCCGGAGCTTCACGCGCGCGTGCCTCGCCGGGGCGCTGGCGGCCGGTGTGTGGGCGGCAGCGCCGGGTGCGGCGCGGGCGGCGGAAAGTTTTGTGTCGGACGCCGATCAGTTTGTGGCGGTCTATAACGCGGCGATGGCGGCGTTCAACGCGGGGAAATGGGGCGAGGCGGCGGGCGGCTTTGAGGCCGCGATGAAGCTGATCATCACCGACAAGGCGCCGCAGCTCCCGCCGATTTTGTATCTGACCGGCGCGGCTTATTTCAATGGGCAGGACAATGGCAAGGCGATCGACACTTTCAAAAAATACCTCGACAAGTTTCCCAACGGCGAGCGGGCGCTGGAAGTGAAGCTGGGGCTGGCGCGCTCGAACCTGCGGGCTAAAAAATTCGACGAGGCGGCGAAACTTTTCCACGAGTTCGAGGCCATCCCGGCGCTGCGCGACGAGGCCATGACTTCCGAGGTGCAGGCCTATCGCGAAGGCGGCAAGCCGGAGCAGGCCATCGCCGTGCTCGAAAGGCAGATCGCGCCCGAGATTCGGACTTCACCGCAGGCCAACGGAGCCATCACCCTGGCCCAGCTTTATGCGGAAAAAAAGGAGTCGGGCAAAGCCGTGGCGCTGCTCAAGACCCTGGAGACCAAGGCCGCGCTGATCGAAAATCCCGTGGGACTCAATGCCATCGCCGTAAAGCTGGGCGACGAGTTTTTGGAGGAGAAAAAATTCGCCGACGCGCTGACCGCCTACCGCGCGGTGCGGGCGCGGGAGGAGGTGCTGAAATTTCAGCAAAACCGCATCGCCGCGACCACCGCGCGGATCGACTACAACCTCAAGGCGGCGGTGGGCAATCCCGCGTTCATGGCGCAGGTGCAGATGCAAAACACGCAGCTCAAGGAAACGCTCGAAGAGTCGAAGACGATGCTGACGGAGTTTGAGAAACTGCCCGACTTCGGCCCGGCGCTGCTGATGCGCATGGCGCGGGTTTTTTACGATTCGGAAAAACGGTGGGAGTCCATCGTGGTGTATAACAAACTGCTGACCCGCTACCCGGACTCGAAGGAGCGGGAGGCGGCGTTGTTCGGCGAAGTGATTGCCTACGCCGAGGTCGAGCAGCCGAAGCGCTGCCAGCAGGTGTGCGAACAGTATTTGAAGGAGTTCAAGGACGGGCCGAACGCGGGGACGGTGGGTTATATGAGCGGCGCTGTGGCGCTCCAGGCGCAGGACTTCAAGGGCGCGGAGAGTTACTTCGGGAAGATGCTGGAAACCGCGCCGAACAGCACCTACAAGGAGGAGATGCGCTACCTGCTGGGCAACACGCGCTTCATGCTGGGGAAGTTCGACGAGGCACTGAAGGACTATAACAAGTATCTCGGGGATTACCCGAACGGGGCGAATGTGGAGGAAGTGACCTACCGCATCGCGCTATGCTCGGTCTTTACCGGGGACTATGAGAAAGGACTGGGCCTGCTCAATGCCTACCTGGAGAAATATCCGCAGGGCATCATGGCCAGCGACGGACGCTACCGGGCGATGGTCTGCAAGTATGCCGCGTCGCTTTATCCCGACGTGCTCAAGGACGCCGAAGCCTGGCTCCACGACTATCCGAACAACCCGCAGGAAGGCGAAGTAGAGGCTCTGGTGGGTGACAGCTATGCGGCGCAGAACAAGCTGGAGGAGGCGGTGACGGCCTACCAGCGCTCCTACAAGACCTCGGTGACGGATGAGGTGCTGAACTACTCGCTGTTTGAGGCCAGCAAGCATCTGCAAAAGCTGGGCAAGTGGGCGGAAGTGTCGAAGATGTTTGAGGAATTTGTGCGCTCCAAGCCGGATCATCCGGCCGTCGTCTCGGCGATGTATTGGATCGGCAAGGCCCGCGCCAAGGAAGGCAGGATGGAAGAGGCCAAGACCGTGATGGTCGAGAACCTGAAAAAGTACATCGCCGAGCC
>JANXWQ010000060.1 GCA_025351065.1 Chthoniobacter sp.
CCCGCGCGCTACGCGCTGCTGCCCGGCGCGTTTCTCGTCACGCCGCAGAGCACGGTGCCGGTCGGCACGCGCGGCCTGCCTGAGGGCGCGAACTACGTCTCCGGCTACCGCTTCAACGACCTCGGCAGCGCGCTCTCCGGCCAGCCGCCGCTCGCGCGTTTTGAAATCGCCAGCGCCACGATCCTGCGGGCGCGCGCGCAGTACGACGACTTCACCGCGGTCAGCTTTTTGCGCGACAGCGCGGAAGCGCTCGGCATCGCCGCGCCGCGGCTGCCGCTCGACTCGGGGCATCTCATTTTCTCCGCGACGCAGGGCCTGACTCTGCAGGGCGCGGTGCTCGCGCAGGGCGCGAAAGGCGGACGCGGCGGGCTCGTGGATGTGAGCACGCCGCTCGACATCCTCATCGCGGGGCCGGGTGCGGCAGCGGTGCCGGGCAGCGTCATGCTCGATGCCGCGCTGCTCAGCGGCTTCGGCGCGGACAGCCTGCTTATCGGCGGCATCCGCCAGACCGGTACGACCACGACGACGATTTCCGTGAAGACCGGCAACCTCACCGCGGACAACGCCGGCACGCCGCTCACCGCGCCGGATGTGATCCTCGTGGCCAACCAAAATCTCACGCTCGCAGCGAGCGCGGAGGTTGCGCAAAAAGGCTCCGCACCGGGCACCGACGCCGCACTCGTGCTCGGCGACGCGGCGCTCGCGGGCAGCGGCGACGGGCTGCTGCTGCGCGTCTCCAGCGATCCCGCGGCGAGCCTGCAGCGCTTGGGCATCACCACCTCCACCGTGCCGCACATGGTCATCGGTGCGGGTGCGAAAATCGCGGGCGCGGGCGTGATTCTCGACTCGACCTACGGCACGAGCCTGGCCCCGACGGCCAGCCTGACCGGCGATGCGATCACGCTGAACAGCGGCCAGATCAGCCTCGAGTTTTCCGCGCCCGGCGCGGTGCCGCTCATCGCCGGACTGATGCTGTCCGGCCCGGCGCTGCAAGGCTTGCAGACCGCGCAGGCGCTCAGCCTCACGAGCTATTCGTCGATTGATCTTTATGGCAACGGCGCGTTCAGCACGGCCGGAAAATTTGCGCTGCACGCGGCGCAAATTCGCGGCTTCAACGCGGGCGGCGGCACCGTGAGTTTTGCCGCGCCGGAAGTCATCCTCGACAACGCCGGGCTCGGCACCGCGCTCGGCGCGACCGCCGCGGCGGATGGCACGCTGGCTTTCAACGCGACCACCATCCGCCTCACCGCGGGCGCGGTGCGCATCGGGCAGTTTGCGAATTTGGAACTGAACGCGACGGGCGGGCTCCTCACCGAAGGCGCAGGTACGCTCGCGACGCAAGGCGCGCTGTCCATTAACGCGCCGGTCATCACCGGCGCGAAGGCGGCGAATTACGCGATTACGGCGGGCGGCGCGCTCGTCATCGCCGCGCCCGTGGGCGGCGTGGCGTCGGTGGGCGGCGGACTCGGCGCGAACCTCAGCCTCACCGGCGCGAGCGTCACGGACAACAGCACCATCCGGCTCCCGAGCGGCACGCTCACGCTGCGCGCCACGGCTGGCGATGTGCTGGTGGGAAATCTCGCCGCGAGCCAGCTTGAAGTCGGGGGCACCGCGCAGACTTTCTTCAACCTCACGAAGTACACCGACGGCGGCCAGATCAGCGTGATCTCCTACACCGGCTCGGTGACGCTCGACACGCAGAGCATGGCGAACGTCGCCGCGCCGGCCAGCGGCGGCAGCGCGGGCCGCCTCGCCATTCGGGCGCCAGCGGGCACGTTCACGCTCGGCGGCGTGCTTTTCGGGCAGGCTGGTGCGGGTAGGCAAAGCGGGACGTTTGCGCTCGATGTGGGCAGCCTCGCGAGCGTCGCGCCGGCCAGCGTGATTCTCGATGCGGCGGCCTTCAATCAGTCGCGCACCATCCGCGTGCGCAGCGGCGACGTGCTGCTCGACGGCCTCGCCACCGCGCACATTTTCAACCTCTCCGCGGACCAAGGCTCGATCACCGTGAAAGGCTCTGCCCGCATCGACGCGACGGGTGCGACCGGCGGCACGATCAATCTCGTGGCGGGTGGCAGCGTCACGCTCGAAGCGGGCGCGACGCTGACCGTGGCGGCGCAGAAATTCAGCAGTGCGGGCAAGGGCGGTGCGGTCGCGCTCGAAGCGGGCGCGGAGCGCAACGGCACGGCCAGCGCGAGCGGGTTTGTGGATGTGCAAACGGGCGCGACCATCGACCTGTCCGTCGCCACCGTGCTCGGCGCGACGCCCGCCGACACCGCAGCGAAAACCGCCGCCGCGCAGGCGCTGGGCGATTTCACCGGCACGCTGCACCTGCGCGCGCCGCAGACCGCGGGCAACACGACTCTGCAAATCACGCCGGTCGGCGGCATGATCCTCGGCGCGTCGGGCATCGTGGTGGAGGGCTACCAGATTTTCGATCTCACGCTCACGGGCGGCGCAATCACCGGCACCGGCGCGAGCCAGCCGGCGGGCGGCGTGATCCTCAGCAGCGGCGTGAACGTGCAGGGCAGCATCAAGGACAACGGCACGCTTTTCGCGAGCAACACCGCGGGCATGACCACGACACTTTTCGCCAGCAACGCCGGGCTCGTGCCGGTGGTGAGCATCGTGCCCGGTGCGGAAGTGATTAACGCCGCGACGGCGGTTGCGTTGAATTTCACGCTCGGCACGAGCGGCACCAGCACGGTCGCGGTGCCCAGCACGGGCGGCATCGTGCTGTTCCCGACGGGCACGCCGGGCAA
The DNA here is from genome assembly GCA_025351065.1 of Chthoniobacter sp. GTDB lineage: Bacteria > Verrucomicrobiota > Verrucomicrobiia > Chthoniobacterales > Chthoniobacteraceae > Chthoniobacter. The sequence continues at coordinate 2,760 of JANXWQ010000060.1, forward strand.
CGACACCATCACCTCCACGCTCGCGGGCACCATTACCTCCGCGACCGGCGTCGCCACTCCGCTCGCGGCGAACACCGCGACCGCGATGGCGGCGGGCAGCACGCTCACGCTGACGGGCGCGGGCACGGTGCAGTTTGCGGCCGGCAACGGCGGGGCGATCCCGGTCGCCTTGCAGCCAGGCGCGACTTTCACCACCGGCACCACGGGCACCTCCGGCACGGTGAGTGGGCGCGGCAGTGCGGTCACGCTGAACACCAGCGGCACCAGTTCCATGCTGCTCGCCGCCGGTACGACCGTGCTTTTTCCCGGCGGCACGCCGGGCAACGACCGCATCAGCTCGACGGTCGCGGCCACGATCACTTCGGCGACCGGCGTGGTCACGCTGCTGGCGGC
>JANXWQ010000072.1 GCA_025351065.1 Chthoniobacter sp.
CCGCAGCGGTCGGGCAGGGGATCGTCGGGCGCGAGATCAAGCGTCGTCAGGAATTCGGCGAGGAAAAACCACGCGCCGAGCTGCGGGTGGATGAGCATGGTGGACTTGCCGTGCCAGCCCGCGCCGGCGAGCGCGGCGAAATCGCGCTCTTGCATCGGGCCGGTATCCACGTAGCAGCGCTGGTGTCCGCCGCGCGCGGTGAGCCAGGCGTCGAGCGTGCGGAGCTTGGCTTCGATGATGTCGTGATAGTCGTCGCCCCAGGCGTAGCGGGCGATGCGGCCAGGTAGGGATGGCACTCCGTGCCGTCCGGCGGGCGAGCGGAGCGAGGCGGTGGGCGCTTCGGATGCAGCGCTCATTCCACCCGCCACCTCGCTGCGCTCGCCCCGGACGGCACGGAGTGCCGTCCCTACCCAGTAGTTCATCGCCAACACCACCACGCTCCGCGCTCCGGGCAGCACTTGCTGGGGATCGGTGCGGCGGTCGGCGTTGCGGGCGAGCCAGGCCATCTCGCCGGCGCGACCATCGTCCAGCCACGCGCGGAACTCCGCGGCGTGCGGCGGCGCGACGCACGGGGCGATGCGGCAGAGTGCAAAGCCGAGGCTTTCGGCTTGCGCGATGAGTTCCGTTTTCACCCCGCAGTATCCCACGAAAAAGCGCGCCGCGCCGCGACCATCACCGCTTCCGCCGCCTGCGCGTGACTGAGTGCGGTGGTATCGAGCGTGAGCTGCGCAGCGGCTTCGTATAAAGGCCGGCGGGCGGCGAGGAGCTGGGTCACCGTTTCGCGCGGACTGGAGGTGTGGAGGAGCGGGCGCTTGGTGTTGCGCGAGACGCGCTGGTAGATCACGTCCTCGCTCGCGGTCAGCCACACGGTGAAGCCGAGCCCGCGGAGCAGCGCGCGGTTTTCCTCCCGCAGAATGACGCCGCCGCCGGTGGAGATGACGCAGCGGTCGCGCGTGTCGAGGGATTCGAGCGCGGACGTTTCCATGTCGCGAAAACGCGCCTCGCCGTCGCGCGCAAAAATCTCCGCGATCTCGCGACCGTCGCGCGCGACGAGCAGCGTGTCGGTGTCCACAAACTGAAAGCCCAGCCGCCCCGCGACGAGCCGGCCGATGGACGACTTGCCGCTGCCCATGAAGCCAATGAGGACGATATTGGTGCGTGGTGCGGGCATGGCGCGGAGAGTGAGGGGGGGAGGGTGAAAGTGGAAAGTGGGAAACGCACGGCGCACTTTCCACTTCCACTTTCCGCGCCGCGCCTTTCCTATACGCGGCTTATGAAATCACCCGCGCCCCTTGTGGCCGTCGTCATGGGCAGCAAATCGGACTGGGACACGATGCGTTGCGCCGTGGAGATGCTGGAGAAATTCCACATCCCGCACGAGGCGCGGATCGTCTCCGCGCACCGCACGCCGGCGCTGCTCACGGAATTCGCCGCGGGTGCGGCTGGGCGGGGCGTGCAGGTCATCATCGCGGGTGCGGGCGGGGCGGCGCATCTGCCGGGGATGATCGCGGCGCAGACCGCGCTGCCGGTGCTGGGCGTGCCGGTGGAATCGAAGACTTTGCGCGGGCTGGACTCGCTGCTTTCCATCGTGCAGATGCCGGGCGGCGTGCCGGTCGGGACGCTGGCCATCGGCGCGGCGGGGGCGAAAAACGCGGGGCTTTTTGCGGTCAGCATTCTCGCGTTGAAGAACGACACGATCCGTTTTGCGCTCGATGAATTCCGCGCGAAGCAGACGGCGGACGTACTCGCGCAAACGCTGGAATGAGCAAGGCGCGCGTCTTTCTTCCGGGCAGCACGATCGGGGTGATGGGCGGCGGACAGCTCGGGCGGATGTTTGCCATCGCCGCGCGGCGCATGGGCTACCGCGTGCATACTTTTTCGCCGGACGAAGACACGCCGACCGGCCAGCTCGCCGACCGCGAAGTGGCGGCGCGCTATGACGACGCGGCGGCGGTGCGCGACTTTGCGCGCAGGGTGGATGTGCTGACCTTCGAGTTTGAAAACATCCCGGTGCAGACGGTCGAATGGGCGGCGCAGTTTTGCGAAGTCCGCCCCGCGGCGAGCGTGCTGCACGTCTGCCAGCATCGGCTGCGGGAGAAGGAATTTCTCGATCAGGCGGGCGTACCGCTGCCGGGCTTCAAGGCGGTCGCGAGCGCGGGCGAACTGGCGGCGGCGGTGGCGGAAATCGGTCTGCCTGCGGTGCTGAAGACGGCGGCGTTTGGCTACGACGGCAAGGGCCAGCGGAAGATCGCGCCGGGCGACAATCTGGTGGAGGCGTGGGCGCCTTTTGCCGGCACGGGTGCGGTGCTGGAGCAGTTCGTGCATTTTGAAAAAGAGATCTCCGTGCTCGTGGCGCGCGGCGCGGATGGCCAGACGGCGACGTATCCGGTGTGCGAGAACGTGCATCGGAATCACATCCTCGATGTGACCATTGTGCCCGCGAATATTTCGCCCGCCGCCGAGGCGAAGGCGCGCGCGCTGGCGGCCGGCATCGCGGACAAGCTCGGACTCGTTGGGCTGCTCGCCGTGGAAATGTTCCTGCTCGCGGACGGCTCCATTTTGGTCAACGAACTCGCGCCGCGTCCGCATAACAGCGGGCACTTTTCTTTTGATGCGAGCGTGACAAGCCAGTTCGAGCAGCAGCTCCGCGCGGTCTGCGGACTGCCGCTCGGCCGCACCGCTTCGCTTTCTCCGGCGGCGATGGTGAATCTGCTCGGCGACCTGTGGGCGGACGGCGAACCGGACTGGGCCGCGGTGCTCGCGATGCCCGAGGTGAAGCTGCACCTTTACGGCAAGGCCGAGCCGCGCGCGGGGCGGAAGATGGGGCATCTCACGGCCTTTGGCGCGACCGCGCAGCTCGCCGCCGAGCGGGCGCTCGCGGCGCGCGATGCGCTGCGAGGCAGCCTCGGCAAATGATTCGCAGCGACCGGACGACGATGGAAACCATTCTCCTGCCCACCAATGCGCCCGCGCTTTTTGACGACGCGGTGGCGCGCGCCGCAGCGGTGCTGCTGGCGGGCGATCCGGTGGCCTTGCCGACGGAAACGGTGTACGGGCTGGCCGCCGATGCGCTGCGCCCCGAAGCGGTGGTGAAGATTTTCGAGGCTAAAGAGCGGCCGTTTTTTGATCCGCTGATCGTGCATCTGCCGGATCGTGCGTGGCTGGAAAAACTCGCGGACATTCCGGCGGAAAGCCGCACGCTGGTGGACACGCTCGTCGAGCGTTTCTGGCCGGGGCCACTGACGCTGGTGCTGCCGCGGCGCGCGGTGGTGCCGGATGTGGTGCCGGATGTGGTGACGGCGGGGCTCGGCACCGTCGCCGTGCGGATGAGCGCGCATCCGGTTTTCCGCGCGGTCATCGAGCGCTATGGCCGCCCGCTGGCGGCACCGAGCGCGAACCGCTTTGGCCGCATCAGCCCGACGACCGGCGCGCATGTGCATGCGGAACTCGCGGGGCGCATCCCGCTCATCCTCGACGGCGGCGCGAGCCAGCATGGCGTGGAGAGCACCATCGTGGCAGTGGAAGGCGGCACGCTGCGGATGCTGCGCGCCG
>JANXWQ010000085.1 GCA_025351065.1 Chthoniobacter sp.
GGGGAGTCGCAGTTCAAGGTGTTCCGCTCGGTGGTGGATGGTGGCGGCGTGATCAAGGCGCTGAACGCGAAGGGCGCGGCGGCGCTGCTGAGCAAGGAGCAGCTCAAGAAATGGGAGGAGTGGGTGAAGACTGAGTTCGGCGCGAAAGGGCTGGCATATATCAAATGGAGCGCGGGCGGGGAGTGGGAGTCGCCGATCGTGAAGTTTTTCAGCGAGGCGGAAAAGGCGGCGCTTGCCGAGCGCATGGGCTTTGCCGAGGGAGACGTGCTGTTCTTCGGCGCGGACGTGAAGCTCGAAGCCGTGTGCGAAGTGCTCGGCCGCGTGCGGCTGCGTTGCGCCGAACTGCTCGGGCTGATGGAAGCCGCGAAGGACCAGCTCAACTTTTTGTGGGTCGTGGATTTTCCGCTGCTCGCGTTCTCGCCGGAGGACAACCATTGGGTTGCCGTGCATCACCCGTTCACGCGCCCGAAGGCCGAGGACATGGCGCTGCTTGATGCCGGTGATTTTGGCAAAGTCCGCGCGGTCGCCTACGACGTGGTGCTCAACGGCGTCGAACTCGGCGGCGGCTCGATCCGCATTCACGAAAAGGATTTGCAAGCGCGCATGTTCGCCGTGCTCGGCGTCACGCCCGAGGAGCAGCAGCTCAAGTTTGCCCACCTCCTGCGCGCCTTCAGCTTTGGCGCACCGCCGCACGGCGGCATCGCGCTCGGGCTGGACCGGCTGGTCATGCTCATCGTCGGCGCGGAGTCGATCCGCGATGTCATCGCCTTCCCAAAAAACAACCGCGGCACCGACCTGATGACGCACTCGCCGGTCGAAGTGGACTTCAAGCAACTGCGCGAAATCTACATTCAAAGCACGGCAAAAAAAGGCTGAGTGCCTGTGCAAACGCGCGGGACGCGTGCGCTCCCCCGAGCTAGCAGCCGCGCGCACCGCGCTACGACACGGAACTTCCGCCGACTCCGTTCAGAATGACAGTTGTTTGGATTGTCGAACGCACACCAAGCGTCGCTACCCGCACTCGCAATCGAACGATGCGACCACCCGCGAAAGCTGATTGTGCCTAAGCCGGCGGGCGGTGAGGGGTTTTCGCAGCACGATGAAATCAACTCATTTGCTGACGACCGCGACCTTTCTCTCCCTAAGTGCGCTGAGCTTGCGCGCGGAAGTTTTCAAGCTCGTGGACGGGACATCTCTGGTCGGGACGCTCGGCGTGCCGAGCGAGGTCACGATCAAGACCAACGCGGGCGAGCGGAAGGTCGCGTTCACCCTGTTGCCCCCGGAGGTGCAGCGGCGCTATTTGCCGCCGGCGGAAACGACCGTCGCGCCGGAAACCGCCGCTGCCGGGCCGGTGACAGACGCCGAAATGGAGGCGCTGGCGAACGAGGTCGGTCTCGATGCCTGGACGCAAGCGGCGGCGATTGGTTCCTTCCGCGATAAGCCGGAGAAGCGCGGCGCAGGTGGACTCGTGGTGACGAAGGCGTTCAACGCCATCGAGGAAAACTGGGTGACGATCTATTCGCCGAAAGACGCCGTGGGCGTGGCGGGGAACTGGCAGGAGCAGGTGGCGCGGGCGCGCGAACTGGAGGGGCGGTCGCCGCAGTTTATGCAGCGGCGCTGGCTAGAGCTGTTCATCAAGGCGGGCGACGCCGTGGCGCGGCGGGATTCCAATGAATTTGCCGCCGCGATGCGGGAGCTGAAGCGCAACCGCGTGGCCGCCGAAAATCCGCGAAATTTTTTTACAGCAAAGTAAGATGTCGCGGGTTTACTCATCCGAACCCGCTTAAAAAACCGACGCCATGTTTAGCCGCAAAGAAAAAAAGAAAGCCGCCTGGGTGCAAAGTGCGCTCGAACGTTACGAGCGCCCGCTGCTGCAATACTCGATCAGCATCGTGCAGTCGCTCGACCGGGCGCGGGATGTGGTGCAGGAGACTTTCATGCGGCTGCACAAGCAGGATCAGGAGGCCATCGAGGGGCACCTGTCGCAGTGGCTTTTCACGGTCTGCCGGAACTGCGCGCTGAAGTCGCTGAAGAAGGAGGAGCGTTACATTTACGTCGAGGCGCAGGAGTTTGAGCAGAAACGCTGCGAGAACCTGACGCCCGCCGCGGAGCTGGAGCGCAAGGAGCGCACCGAGCGCGTGATGGAACTGGTGAAGCGGCTGCCGAAGAACCAGCACGAGGTCGTGCGGCTGCGCTTTCACGGCCATCATTCCTACCAGGAGATTTCGGAAATCACGGGGCTGAGCGTGGGCAATGTGGGCTTTCTCCTGAATGCCGCGATGCGCAATCTGCGCGGGATGATGGAGCGCGACGACAAGGACGAAAAGATCATCTACCTCAAGAAAGGAGTGGCCTGATTATGAAAGTGAAAGTTTCCGAGCAGGATCTCACCGATTACTCGCTCGATGAACTCGGGCCCGAGGAGCGCATCTATGTGGAGACCGTGCTCGCCGGCTCCGAAGAGGCCCGCGAGGACGTGTACGCCATGATCGACATGGCGATGATGCTCGATGCCGGTTTTGAGCGGGAGCAAATCCAAGAGCCCGCCGTGCTGACTGTGGAACAGCGGCGCGCGCTGATGAATGTGCGCGGGCCAAATATTTTCCTGCGCAATTCCGTGGCCGCGCTCGCGGCGGCGGCGTGCGTGGCGTTTGCCTTTGCCCATCTCGATTCGTGGTTGCCGCGCTTCCATTTGCCGCAGGCGAAAATGGCTGCGACCACGCCGGGACAGACCGGCCTGCAGGCCACCGCCACCGCGCAGAATCCCGATTTCGTGAAGCAGATCATGCAGTTCCGCGAGTTGGCCGACGATCAGGCGCTGCGGAAGCTGTTCATCTCACTGACGCTGCCCAGCAGCACGAGCCCCGCGCCGGCGGTGAACCTCGATTCGATGCCGCTCGAATTCATGCCGTGATGCCTGCATCCGGCTAGGCCCGCCATTCCTCCGCCGCCGTTCGCAGCCTGCTTGCCGAACGGCGTTTTCTTTTTCACCATCCCGCACTTTTCGCCCCACCAAACTATGTCCACCCAAGCACCCACCGCTCCCGAATCCACCGCCGCCGAGCCCATTGACGACCAGGCCGCCGCCGCGCTGCTCGTCGATGCCTTCAAAAAAATCACCGAGGAGATGGGCAAGTTCATCGTCGGGCAGCAGGAGGTGATCGAGCAACTCGTCATCGCCGTGCTCGCCGGCGGCCACTGCCTGCTCGAAGGCGTGCCGGGCCTCGCGAAGACCGCGATGATCCGCTCGCTCTCGCGCACGATGGATTTGTCGTTCCGCCGCATCCAGTTCACGCCCGATCTGATGCCCGCCGACATCACCGGCACCGACATCATTCAGGAAGACCCCACGACCGGGCATCGCCGCTTCGTTTTCCAAAAAGGGCCGATCTTCACCCAGATGCTGCTCGCCGATGAAATCAACCGCACGCCGCCGAAGACGCAGGCCGCGCTGCTCGAAGCGATGCAGGAGCACAGCGTCACCGTCGGCGGGCATACGCTCAAACTGGAGGAGCCTTTCTTCGTTCTCGCGACACAAAACCCGATCGAGCAGGAAGGTACCTACCCGCTACCCGAAGCGCAGAAGGATCGCTTCATCTTTTTGGTCAAAGTCGATTATCCCGAGCGCGAGCACGAGCGGCAGATCATCGCCCGTACCACCGGCACTTTTACCGCCGACCTCCAGCCGGTCATCAACGGCGCGCAGATTCAGCAGCTCCAGAAAGTCGTCCGCAAAGTCCCCGTGCCCGATCACGTCATGGACTTCGTGCTCGATCTCGTCCGCTACACGCGCCCCGCGAACCCCGACGCGCCCGCGTGGGTGAAAGACCTCATCGAATGGGGTGCCGGCCCG
>JANXWQ010000103.1 GCA_025351065.1 Chthoniobacter sp.
GCCGATGTAGGTGGTGAACAGCCCCAGCGCGATGCACAGGACGAGCCGGAAATTCACCGCTTCTTCCTCGTTTTCTCCGCCTCCTCGATGAGCTTCCAAAACCCGTCGCGCTGTCCGAGCTGGTCGTCCTCGGTCATCGGCAGCTTCGTGCGAAAAAGGAAGTCGCGGATGGTGTTTTTGTGCAGCACACGATGCACGGTGATGCCCTCGCCCGTCTTCGCAAAATAGATGCGGTAGTCCTTGGCCCGGTAGCGAAAGAGCCGCTGCCCGTCGCGCTCGACGATGCCGAATTTCTCGGTGTCCAGTTTGTCCAAATCTTCCGGCAGAAAATGAAACTCGGCGAGCAGGTCGAGCTGCAGCAGCTTGGGCAAAGCAGCCATCTCGGCGGCGCTGATTTCATTGAAGACGATCTGGAGCACGGTGGAGAAATTCTGAATTACGAATGTGGAATGACGAATGTGGAAGCGGAGCAGCGCCACTTCCTACGTCTTACGGGGAAGTTTCTAAATAGATTCTTTCCACGCGCCGCCCGAGGCCGGTGAAAATCTCCCACGCGATCGTGCCGGCCTTTGCCGCCAGTTCGGCGGCGGGGATTTCCTCTGCGCCCTGCCGCCCCATGAGCACGACCTCGTCCCCGACCTCGACTGCGGGCAGCGCGGTCACATCGGCCACGATCTGATCCATCGTCACGCGGCCCAGCACCGGACAGCGCCGCCCACCGATGAGCACCTCCGCGCCGCGCCCCGAGAGATGCCGCTGGTAGCCGTCCGCATAGCCCACGGCGAGCGTGGCGATGCGCGTGGGCTGCACCGTTTTGAAAGTGCGCCCGTAGCTGACGCCGTGGCCGGCGGGCGCGGTGCGAAGCAGGGTGATGCGCGTTTTCCAAGTCAGCACCGGGCGTAGCCGCGGCTGAAATTCCGGGCGCGGCGCGCTGCCGTAGAGCATCAGGCCGGGGCGCACCAGATCGCCCGCCTGCGCGGGAAAGCCGATGAGGCCGGCGCTATTTTCCACATGCACGACGGCGTCCGGGAGGCCGAGCGCGCGGAGTTGCGCGACCGTGGCGTGAAAGCGGGCGAGTTGGTCGCGAGTGAAGGCGTCGTCTTCATCCGCGACCGGCAGATGCGACGCGAGACCGGTGATCCGCAGCCCGCGCAGCGCGAGAATTTCGCGCGCGACGGCGACCGCTTCGCTTTCCCAAATCCCGACGCGCCCCATGCCGGTGTCAATTTTCAAATGCACGGCCAGCGGCTCCGCGCTGGCCAGCGCAGCGTAGGCGCGCGCTTCCTCGACGGACGAAATCGCGGGCACAAAACGCTGCGCCACAATCTCCGCGCGCTCCTCCGGCAGCGCGGGGCCGAGGATGAAAACCGGCGCGTCCGCGACGTGCTCCCGCACCTCGGCGGCCTCGCGCACATTCGCTACGCCAAACATTTCCACGCGCCCGGCCAGCGCCCGCACCACGGGGCCGACGCCGTGGCCGTAGGCGTTCGCTTTCACCACCGCCATGACCTGCACGCCCTCGCCGACTTGCGCGCGCACTGCGGCGAGATTGTGCCGCAGCGCGCCGAGGTCGATCTCCGCCCAGGTGCGGTGCGCGTTGGTGGATGAGGCGGCGGGTTTCACGAAGACGCTGGGATGTACGGGCGCGCCGCCGGGCGTGTCGAGAATTCGGTGCGCCCGCGCTCGACAGAATTTTCCCGCGCGTCCAATGTCCCCGCCTCGCAACCATCCGACCTATGCAAAAATCCCTTCCCGTCCTTCTCGCGATCCTCGGCCTCTGCGCCGCTGCGGTGGCAGAGGACGCCCCGGCCAAAAAGCCGGCCTTTGTCCCCACCAGCACGCGGAGCACGGCCGCACCCGACGCCGATTCCGAAAAAAAATCGCCGGGCGTTTTGCAAATCCTTTTTGGCTCGCGTCATTGTCGAGGCATCATTACAAGCCGGAAACCGGACTCAATCAAAAACAGTTCTCCTCTCTCCGTACCTATACAAATAAAGAAGGATCTCAAATTGAGGAATTTAGAATAATTGATTCTAG
>JANXWQ010000136.1 GCA_025351065.1 Chthoniobacter sp.
CCCTTTTTCCGCCAAGGGCAGCCGCACCGTCGCCGTCGTTAGCCCGCCGGGGTTTGAGGAAAGGGTGAGGGTGCCGCGGTGGGCGGTGACGAGCCAGCGGCAGATGGTGAGGCCGAGGCCGCTGCCTTCGGTGGCGTGGGCGGGCGTGGACTCGCCCCGGAAAAAAGGCTCGAAGATTCGGGCCTGCTGCGCGGGGGTGACGCCGGGGCCGGTGTTGGCGATGGTCAGCTCGGTGGTGTCGCCGCGGTGGCGGAGCGCGAGGGTCACGGTGCCGCCGGGGTAATTGTACTTCACGGCGTTGTCGGTGAGATTGAGCAGCACTTGGCGGAGGCGGTGCTGGTCGCCGCGGACGGTGGCGGCGTCGCACTGGGCGATGGCAATGTGGATGCCGTGCGGCTGGGCGAGGATTTCGCCGTCGGCGCAGGCATCGCGCACGAGCTCGTCGAGCGCGACGGGCTCGTCCTGCAGCGCGATGAGGCCGGCGTCGGCTTTGGTGAGCAGCGTGAGGCCGTCCACGATTTTCGCGAGGCGGTCGATTTCGTCGATTTCATTGAGCAAATTTTCGCGCTGTTCGGCGCTCAGCGTCTGCTCGCGCAGGTTTGTTTCGCAGCCGCCGCGCAGGATGGTGAGCGGGGTTTTCAGCTCGTGTGAAGCGCGCAGCGTGAATTCGTGGATGCGCTGAAACGAGTCGGCGAGCCGCGCGGTCATGCCGTTGAAAACTTCGGTGAGCCGGTCGAGTTCGTCGCCGCTGCCGGTGCGCGGGAGCTGGGTGCGGAGGTTGCCTTCGTTCACGCGCTCGGCGGCGGCGGTGAGCGCGGCCACGGGGGCGAGCGCGCGGCGCATCAGCCACCAGCCGCCGCCGAGCCCGAGGAGTGCGGCGGGGATGGCGCTGAGGGAAAGATCTTCCGCGAGGTCGGCGACGGTGCCCTCGTCCGGGACCGCGCCGGGTGTCGTGGCGGCCTGCGCGTCGCTGCGCCACTCGTGATAAAGCAGCGCGCTGAAGAGCACCAGCGAGGCAAAGAGCACACCGGCATACCAGAGGGTGAAGCGGGCGCGGATGGTTATGGCGCGGCTTTGATGACGAAGCCCTCGCCGCGGACATTGTGCAGCAGTTTCGGCCCGGCGCCGTCGTCGATTTTTTCGCGCAGCCGCTTGATGCAGACGTCCACGATGTTGGTGCCGGGATCGAAGTGGTAGTCCCACACGTTTTCCAAAATGGCGGTGCGGGAGCGCACGGTGCCGGGCGTGCGCATGAGGTACTCGAGCAGGCGAAATTCGCGCGGGGTGAGCGGGATGGCGGCACCGCCGCGGTGGGCCATGCGGGTCAGCGTGTCGAGCGCGAGGTCGCCCACGTTCAGCCTTGCGCCGCCACGGGCACCACCGCGCCGCACCAGGGCGCGGATGCGGGCGATGAGTTCGGCGAGGACGAAGGGCTTGGGCAGATAGTCGTCGGCGCCGGCGTCGAGGCCGTTCACGCGCTCGTCCACCTCGCCGCGCGCGGAAAGCAGCAGCACGGGGGTGGCGACATGGTGGGCGCGCAGCAGCCGCAGCGCGGTGATGCCGTCGTGGCCGGGGAGCATGATGTCGAGGACGATAGCGTCGAAGGCCGTGGCCGTGGCGCGGGGCACGACCTCATCGCCGCGGTGCAGCACGTCCACGGTCATGCCCTCGGCTTCGAGCGCCTTGCGGATGAGGGCGGCGGTTTTCTTTTCGTCTTCGACGACCAGGACGTGCATGGGCGGGGAATTTTCTAAAAAGGAAAGCTTTTGGGCGGAGCGGTGGTTTCTTTTTTTAACACTGAGGCGCTGAGGCGCAGAGGTCGCAGAGGGAAAAATCAGGCGCCGCCGGTTGGATCAATTTCGTTTTCAAAATCTCTGCGCTCTCTGCGCCCCTGCGTCTCTGCGTTGAAAAATAAACCTCCCGCATCGCTCGACCAGCCGCCGTCGGATGGAGCCGGGCGGCGGCTGGCAAAATGCGGGCGCGGCTTATTCCTTTGCGGCTTTTTTCTTGTCCTCTTTTTTGTCGGCTTCGGCCTTGTCGGCCTTCGCTTCCTTGGCCTGATCTTTCGGCGTCTCGACATCCACGGCCACGATCTTGCCGGTGAGGGCATCGACCTGCACTTCGGTGATGTCCTTCGTGCCGGGGCGCGCGATGTCGAACGACCACACGAGCTTGCCGTTTTCCTCCTCGAGCTCGGCGTCCTTCACGGTGCCGTCGGGAGCCTTGGTGAGCGCGGTCTTTTGCGCTTCAACTTTGGTGATCTTGGCCTTGGCGAGGAGCTTCGGGTCTTCCTTGTCTTTGGCCGTGGTGGTGGTGAGCCCGAGCGCGGCGGTGACGACGAGCGCGAGGAGGGTGGGGATGACGTTGGTGGATTTCATGGGGTTGGATATTGGTTTTTGGTTTTGGCGAAATTGCCGCGTCCCGTTTAACCCAGGCGGGCCGCCTGCGCCACGGCGGGCCGGGTGAATGACAGCATCTTCATTCTCCTTCGGGCGCGGTGCGGGACGATCCAGCATTGCCTCCCGCGCGGCCAGCGACCACCCTCTCCCGCATGAGCGAAGAGCCCGCGCCACCGCCGCCCAACGAGCCGCAGTCCAAAGTCCCCCCGCGTTTCGACCCGAGCTATGTGAACGCGATGTCGCATTTCTACCGCGGCGAACTGGGCCGCATCATGGCGTGGCGCGCGCGGCTGGACTCAACGACGAACTGGGCGATCACCACCACGTCCACTATTTTCACCGTCGCGTTTTCCATTGAGCGGGTGCCGCACATCATCTTCTTTTTCAACATCGCCATCGTCTGGATCATGCTCTGGATCGAGGCGCGGCGCTACCGGTTCTACGACGCCTTCCGCGCGCGGGTGCGGATGCTGGAGGCGCATTTCCTCGTCCCCATCGTGGCGCAAAACACCAAGCTCCTCCAGGGTGAGTGGCAGAAGCTGGTCTGCGAGGATCTGCTGCTGCCGTCATTCAAAATCAGCACCTTCGAGGCCGTGGGCCGCCGGCTGAAGCGCAACTACATCTTCATCTTCCTCATCATTCTCACCGCGTGGGTGACGAAAATTTTCCTGCACGCGCAGCCGCCCATCGAGTCGTTCGCGTCGTTCTACGCGGCACTGCGCGTGGGCACGAGCATCCCGAGCTGGCTGGTCGCGGGAATCTTTGTGGGCACCTTCGTGAGCGTCATCGGCATCACCATTTACATCGGCAAAAACACGCACGGCGAAATCTCCGAGTTCGGCACGCACCGGGCGCTGTGGCGGATTTAGGGCTGGTTGAAAGTTGCGCGTTGGGCGTTGAGTTGGCGGCATGACGACTGACGACGCTGCTCCGAAACTGACCCCGCCCGATCCCGCGCTGCCGGGCATCGCGCAGCTCATCGAGATCGTGGCCAAACTGCGCGGCCCCGGCGGCTGCCCGTGGGATCGCGAACAGACCCACGCCACCCTGCGCGCGGGGCTGATCGAGGAGGCGCACGAGGTCATCGCGGCGATCGACAATCAGGACGACGCCAACCTCCGCGAAGAACTCGGCGACCTGCTGCTCCAATCCGTCATGCACGCGCAGCTTGCGAGCGAGGAGGGCCGCTTCACCTTCGACGACATCGCGCGCGAAATCTCCGCCAAGCTCGTGCGCCGCCATCCGCACGTCTTCGCCGCTGACCACTGCGCCGACAGCGCCGCCGTGCTCACGCGGTGGGAGGAAATCAAACGCGCCGAAAAAGGCGGCGCGCCCGCCAGCGTGCTCGACGGCCTGCCCGGCGGCCTGCCCGCGCT
>JANXWQ010000158.1 GCA_025351065.1 Chthoniobacter sp.
TTCCTCGTGGCCGCTGCGGCGCTGGGTGCGGCGGATGTCGTTGTCCTCCACGCGGTCGGTGCGGTAGTCCTGCGCGTCGAGCCCGAGGGCGCGCGCCTTGAGCTGCATGTTGAGGTCTTTGGTGACGAGGATCGCGCCCGCGGCCTGGGTGTCGGCGAGGTAGGCGGCGCTGGCGAGGATGCGGTTGTCGGTGCTGTCGAGGTCGGGGAAAAGCGTCTGCACCTGGGCGCTGCGCGGCGATTCCGCGAGGAGCTGCCATTCCTTGCCGACGTGCTTGATGGCGGGATTGATGAAGACGCGGAGGTGCCCGCCGTTGTCGAGTTTCACGCCGTCGCGCATCTCCTGCGTGGTGCGGAAGCGCTCGCTCATCCGGCGGTGAACCTCGCGGGCATTCGCGCCGCGGGTGGTGGACTCGGATTTGAAACGGTCGAGTTCCTCCAGCACTTCGACAGGAATCCAGACAGTGTTTTCCGCGAACTGGAGCATCGACTGCGGGTCGTGAATGAGGACGTTGGTATCGAGGACGTAGTGCTTGCGGGGCGGGGTGTCGGACTTTTTGGCGGCCATGGGTTTTGGGATTTTCAAAGGGAGGTGGGGGTGAGGTTCGGGCCGAGCCAGCGCAGGGCCATGACGGAGATGTCGTCGCTCTGCTCGCGCTCGCCGCAAAAGGTTCGCACGTCGGTGACGGTGCCGCGGGTGATTTTTTCGACGGGCAGCGCGGCGATTTCTTTGAGGACGATTTGCAGGCGGGCCGGGCCGTAGAAACGGTCGTCGCGGTCGAGCGCCTCGGTCACGCCGTCGGTGTAGAGAAAGAGCGCGTCGCCGGGCGCGAGCTGGGCGGTGGCGGCGTGGTAGGCGAGGCCGGGCATCGCGCCGAGGGCGACGTTGCGCGGGCCGTCGAGCGGGACGACGCCCGCGGCGGAAAGCAGGAAGGCGGAGGGATGGCCGGCGTTGCAAAAAGTGAGCGCGCCGGTTTTCACCGAGAGCACGGCGAGGAGGAGCGAGACAAACATGCCGCTGTCGGTTTGGTCACAAAGTTCGTCGTTCACCTGGGCCATCATTTCCGCCATCGGGAGGTCGTGTGACGTGCTGGCTTTGAGCAGCGTTTTGGTGACGGCCATGAAAAGCGCCGCGGGGATTCCTTTGCCGGAAACATCGCCGATGAGAAAACAGAGTCGGTCGCCGTCGAGGAAGTAAAAATCGTACAAATCGCCGCCGATCTCGCGCGCCGGGCGGAGGATCGCATGCACGTCGAATTCGGGCCGTTCGGGAAACGCAGGGAAGCGTTTCGGGACGAGGCTCATCTGGATGTTGCGCGCGGCGCCGAGTTCGCCTTCGTAGCGTTCCTTGACCGTGGTGGTGTAGCGCAGCTCCTGCATGCGCATCTGGAGGTCGCGGGTCATTTTGTTGAAGGCGTTCGTGAGGTTCGCCATTTCCTCGGTGGGCGACTCGACGCTGAGCCGCTGCTCGAGATCGCCCTGCGCCACTTTCTGCGCGGCGGCGGCGAGCTGGGTGATCGGTTTGCTGAGCGAGCGTGCGACGATGACCAGTGCGGCAAACAGCCCGGCGAGCCCGACGAGGCCGATGGCGAGCAGTTCATTGCGCAGCTCGCGCGCCTCACGCAACGCTTCGCTCTCGGGATAGACGATGGCCAGCGAAAGCTCGCCGCCTTGAATGGGCACATACGCGATCCACGCCGGGCGGCCCAGCAGCGGTTCGGTGGTGCGGCGAAAACCTTTCTCCCCGGCCATCATGCGCTCACCGAGCACCGGATTCAGATCCTGCACCGCAGCTTTCATGATCTTCGCATGGTCGGGAAAGGCGACGAACCGCCCCTCCTTGCTCACGATGAAAGCGTAGCCCGTTTCCCCGACGTGGATGCTCTCGGTTTCCGCGATGAGCTTGGTCATGGCGATGTCGATGGTGGCGATGCCCCAGAATAAATCGTGGCGCCGGAACGGTACGGAGAAAGTGATCATCACGGTGTTGCCGCCGCCGTCGTCGAAATACGGCTCCGTCCACATGGCGTGCCCGGCATCGCGCGGCAGGCGGTACCAGTCCCATTGGAAATAGTTGTACTCCGGCTTCGCGAGCTGCTCGAACTTCACCTCGTCCGTATCGCGATAGAAATACGGCGCGTAGGCACTGACCTTTTCGTCCAGCCCGTACGGGCGAAAGGCGATGCAACTGCCATAGATCTCAGGATTCTGCACGAGCACCTCGCGCAGAAAACCCTCGACCTTCGCAGGCGTCTCCAGCGCGCCGGTCTCCAGCGTCACGCCGATCATTTCGGGAATCTTGCGCACCGTGCTCAACCGCACATCGACCTCGCGCGCGTGGGTCTTCGCCATGAACTGCACGACCGTCGCCGTCTGCGCGGCCACACGGTCAAAACTCCGCCGCGACGCACTCCACACCACCACCGCAAACAGTACCGCCGCCGGTCCGCCGACCCAGACGATCAGCCGCGTGGAAAGTTTCGCCTTCATCCGCGCGGCGTCAGCCGGACAAGGGTGATTTGATTGGTCCACGAAAGACACGAAAAGCACGGAAGCAGAGACCGCCGCCCTTTTTTCAAAGTCCTTTTTTCGTGTCCTTTCGTGCCTTTCGTGGACACAGAAAAAAATCTCCGCGCTACGCCGTCGCGCCGTCGCTCAGCAGCCGCAGCGCGTCCTCGCGGGAGCCGACGATTTTCATGATCCGGGTGAAGCCGATCATCTCAAATATCATCAGCACGCTGGGCGCGAGTGCGCAAAGCACGAGCTTGCCGCCGAGCGGTTCGAGCCGTTTGGCCGCGAGTAGAAAAACCTTGAGCCCCGCGCTGTTCACGTAATCGAGCAGCCCGCAGTCCACGACGATGCGCCGTTCGCCGCGCTCCACCAGCCCGAGCAGGCGCGACTCGAAAACCGACGCCGTCGCCGAGTCGAGATGTTCGGTCACGGTGACCACCATCACGTCGTCTTGCTTGTCTTCTTTGATCTGCATGAAAACTCCGGGTTTTGGCTGAGGGGCAAAGACGCTAGCGGATTCGCTTGCGCATCGTGAGCACATTTTTTGCGTTCTCGCGGCGATACTCCACGCGATCCATGAGGCTGCGCACAAGATGAATGCCGAGCCCGCCCAGGGCCCGCTCCTCCAGCGCTGCCGTGAGGTCGGGCAGCGGCGCATCGAGCGGATTGAATTCGCGCCCGCCGTCCACCACCTCACTGTGCAGGTCGTCGCCCGCCGTCGCCACGCGCACCGCCACCTCCTGCCCAGTGATGATTTCAAACCCGTGCATCACCACATTCGTCACCACTTCATCCAGCGCCAGATTCACGGCGTAAAGTGCGCGCGACGGAATCTCGTGCAGCTCGCCGAACCGGCGGACGAGCTGGTTCAGCCTTTCGATCTCACGGACATCGGCGGGGAGTCGGATGGTGATGCTGCCTTCGTGCATGGGCGCGGTTTGTGTCAGCGGAAGGCGGGCCGTGCAAGCGTGGAAATTTGCGCGGCACTCACCGCTGGCAGCGCGGGCACCAGCGGGTGGTGCGGCCGCCGATTTGCGCGGTGCAGAGCGCGGTGCCGTCGCGCGGGCAGTGGCCGGCGGCGGTCCAGCGCTCGTGGTAAAACCAGTCGGCAGGCGGGTCGGAAAAATCCACGGCCACCGTCGCCATCGCCACCGCGCAGACCTCGCGCGCCTCGCGCCACAGCGCCTCGGCGCGCGCCTCCGTCAGCGTGCCGCAGAGCGCGCGCGGGTTGATCTTCGCGCGCCACAGGATTTCATCCGCCATCCAGTTGCCCACGCCCGGAAACGCGCTTTGTACGAGCAGCGCCGCCTTCACCGCCAGCCGCGCGCGCCTTTGCAAAAACGCCCGCACCAGCTCCGCCGTGAACTGCTGCGAAACCACCGCCGGAGGCAGTATTGCCCACCACGGCGGCATCTCGCGCCCTTCGTGAAACTGCACGCGGCCAAACATCCGCGGGTCGCTGAAAACCAGCGCCTGCCGCTTTTGAAAAAGCACCAGATGATCGTGCCGCCCCGGCGCGAAATCCGGCGGCTCCGCGCGCAGTTTCCCGGTCATGCCGAGATGCACGCCGAGCCACAGATCGCGGGAAAAGCGAAAGAGCATCTGCTTCGCCCGCGCCTCCGAGCCGAGCAGCTTCGCGCCTGGCAGCAGCGACGCCAGCCGCGCCACATCCGCCCCGCGAAAGAGCCGCATCTGCCCGTGCAACGCCACGCGCACGACGTCCCGCCGCAGCCCGCAGTCCCACTGCTTGCGATAGTATTCGACCTCCGCCAGCTCAGGCATCGCGGCTTACAAAAAACGAATGCACAGCGGGTAGCGGAAAGCGACGCCGTCGTTCGCCTTGATCGCCGCGATGATCATGCAGACGACGTGGAAGACCGGGAGAATGAAGAAAACAGGGATGGCGATGACCGCGCCGATGATCGTGAAGAAGAGAATGAAATTCGCGATCAGGTAGATCGTCCACGAGATCTGGAAATTGAGCGCCTCCTTGCCCTGATCATCCACCAGCGGATTACCGTCGCGTTTGGACAGCCACACGATCAGGGGTCCGGCGATGTGGCCGACCCCGGTGAAGTACATCGCGAACGCGCTCAGGTGCGCGAACAT
>JANXWQ010000159.1 GCA_025351065.1 Chthoniobacter sp.
CCACTCGCCCCATGTTCCGCCTGCCCCGAATTTTCGTTGCCTTTGCCGTGCTGCTCGCCGCTTTCGCGCAACCGTGCGCGGTGCGCGGCGAGGCGGTGCTCCAGTATTTCAATACCTCGTGGAAGGAAATCGAGCGGCGCATCCCGGAGGTGGCGGAGGCGGGCTACACCGCGCTGTGGCTGCCGAATCCGTGCAAGGGCGGCTCGGGCGCGTACTCGGTGGGCTACGATCCGGTGGACCGTTTCGACCTCGGCGACAAGAACCAGTCCGGCACGGTGCCCACGCGCTACGGCACGAAGGCCGACCTGCTGCGCGTGGTGGAAATGGCGCATCGCTTCGGCCTGCGCGTGTACTTTGACAATGTGATGGCGCACAGCGCGGGGCCGCTCGATGCCGTGGCGGTGCATACGCTTTTTCCGGGCATCCCCGGTTTTGTGCCGGAGGATTTTCATCTCGTGGCAAAGCCGGGCGGCGGGTGGAAAAAGGCGAGCGACAGCATTGATTACAACGACGAGTGGCAGGTGCTGAATCGCAATCCGTTCGCGTGGGACATCGCGCAGGAGGATCCCAACACGAGTTTCGATCCGACGGGGCAGACCGAGAATCTCGACTACCCGAAATGGGTCGGCATCCGGCATCCGGGCAAGACCGCGCTTTATCCCGACAACGACCTGCCAGTCGGCGCGGCGGCACTTGCGACGGTGACGGACGTCAACGGCGAAATCTTTCATCCGTTTGCTAATAAGGAGCCGTTTCAGGATGTCGGCTACACGGATTCGCACGGGTTTTTTCACGCGGAATCCGCCGGCAACGGAAAGTTCGATTTTGAGGACGTGAACAACAACGGCATCCATGACCCCGGCGAGCCGAGCGAGTCGTTCACGGATACGGGCGTGGATCCCACGAATCCCGCGCACCAGACCGCCGCGTGGGGTTATGGCGACGGGCGCTATAACTTGGGCACGCCAGTGCCGGAAGACGTGAACGCGATGCTCATCCGCTCGATCCGCTGGACGATCGACCAGACGCATTGCGACGGCTTCCGGCTGGATGCGGTGAAGCATGTGCCGAGTTACTTTTTCGGCCAGCAAAGCGGGACGAAAGACCCGTCGAGCGCGGGCTACCTCGGGCGGGCGCAGGCGCAGTTCAATCTCACACACGGCTACGCGGACTGGTCGAACCATCGAAACTCGACCTACTCGACGAACGCGGTGCGCGACGACCTGATGTTCTTCGGCGAACACCTCGGCGCACCGCCGAATCCGAATGACTACCTCGCCGCCGGCATGCGCATCGCGAACGACGATTTCGTGAACAACGTCGGCGGTTTCAACGGCGTCGGGGCCAACATGACCGGCTATGACAATCCGGGGCAGTTCACCTTCGGCGTGGACAGCGGCGTGATGTACTGCCTCAGCCACGACAACAACTACATGGCCGGCAGCGAGCGCCCCGCCGCGCACCAGTACATGCTCACCCGCGCGGGTGTGCCCATCGTCTATACCGACGGCTACAACATCTCCACCGCGCCGGACTATTTTCCGAAGCCCGCCTACATCCCGTTCCTCGGCCAGTACGGCCAGACCTACATCACCGGCACGCTGCCGGTGCGGCGCGATTTTATTCGCGGTGACCAGTGGCCGCGGTGGTCCACGCAAAATTTCTGCGCGTGGGAAATGCGCGACTTCAGCGAGAACGCGGGCATGACCGCGGCGGACGCCACCACCCTCGTGGTCATGCACGCGCGCAAATACATCGGCGGCCAGCAGATGCCTTTCAGCACCATCTTCGCGCCCGGCGCGCGGCTGAAAAACTACTCGCCCAGCAACGGCGGCTTCTACGCCAACGTCGGCAACGACGGCCTCCTGCGCGGCGACGACAGCAACGTCATCATCGTCCCGAGCGGCGGTTACTTCGCATTTTCCTACGACACGCCCGACCTGCCGAACCTGTGGCAAGGCTCATCCGCGGTGCATGCCATCGACATCGCGGAGAACGGCACGCCCGTCCCGACCATTGGTGTGCTGCGCAAAGACGGCGTGAACGGCGACCCGGCTTACAACTACACCGCGCAAATCCCGCTCGTGCGCAACCCGACGAATCTCCGCTTCACCGCGCATGCCGACGGCTCCGCGGAAAACATCCTCATGGCGCTCGACGGCGGCACCGACCTGAACGCGCAAATGGGCGCGGGCTTCACCGCCGGCCGCGACAATCCGCCCGGCACCGCCACGGACACGTATCTCGGCTTCGAGCAGATGCAGTTCGTCCGCCGCGTCGCGGAAAAATTCGCTGCGCAAATCACCGCGCGCAACGTCATCGGCTCGCCGGGTTCCGAGACGTGGCGGGCGACCATCGGCACCGGCTTCGACGCCGCCTCGCCCGCCCTCGGCGCGGGTACGAACACGAACACCAGCACCGCCGCCTACGTCTTTCACAACCCCGCGCTGAACCGCGATGGCGCGTCCACCGCCGCGCAGTTCACGCCCCAGCCCGCCGCCGCCACCGGGCAAGCGATCACCGTGCGCGTGAAGACCGCGTATCAATTCCAGGTCAACCAAACGTGGCTCTACTACACCACTGACGGCACCCCGCCAGAGGGCTCCGCCGGTGTGCCCGCCGACACCACGCTGGCCGTGGTGATGGACTTCGAGAGCGCGGGCGCGGACGACCCGCCCACGCTGCACACGGACTGGTGGAAAGGCACCATCCCCGCACAACCCGCGGGCACCGTGCTGCGCTACAAAATCGGCTCGCTGCACACGAGCGCCGCCAGCCGTTTCCCGTTTTCCACGACCGACGTGGCCGTGAAGAAAAGCATGGAGACGATTTTCCAAGTCACCAATTTCAACGCCACCACCGCCACCGTTTTCCCGCACGACGACCTCGGCGAGCGCCGCACCGGCCTCAGCGAAGGCTTCCACGTCCTCCGCACCCGCGCCTTTCTCAGCCGCAGCGGAAAAGCCGCGCTCTACAAAACCGCGACGCAGACTTTTTACTACGACACCGCGCCGCCCGCCGGGCAGGTGTCCTTCCCCACCGAGGGCGCGACCATCGGCGGCTCGACCTACGGCTTCGTCGTCCTCACCGACGCGAGCGTGACCGGCGTGCAGTTCAACATTCTCGACACCAACGACGCCAACAACTCCGCCGCCAACGGCAACGGCCCGGGCAACTGGGCCGCCGCCACCGAAGTCACCCCGACGCAACTCGGAAGCACCGGCCTCGCGCGCGAGTGGCGGTTCGATTTCAAAAACATCCCGACCGGCGGCGTGGCCATCGTCTATGCGCGGCTGCGCGAAGCCTCGTCGTCCGAGAACAACGCGCTGACCGACGCCGCGGGCTGGTTCACCACGCTCACGCGCAACGTCAACACCGGTTACGCCGTCAACTACCGCATCGCCTTTCCCGCGACCGACGGCACCGTGGTCGATACGAACTACATGGCGAAAGTCGCCTTCGACAAAAGCCTCGGCTTCATCTCCGGCAACCCCGTCCCGCCCGCGCAGATGGTCAGCGAATTCACTATCACCCTCGACGGCACGCTCCTCCCGCGCGCAGGCTACACCTTCATCGCCAATGAAAACGCGACGGACAGCGCGCTCTCGTTCCACTTCCCCAATTTCTACACCGGCAACCCCGCCGACCTCCACGAAGTCCGCGCCACCTGGCAGCGCGGCAACATTTCCCTCACCGACACCCGCGACGTGAAAGCCGCGCCCGGCGCGATCCTCGACAGCGACGGCGACGGCCTGCCCGACTACTGGGAAATCGCCAACCGCCTCGACCCCAACAACCCCGACGGCGAGAACGGCGCTTACGGCGACAAGGACGGGGATGGCATCCCGAACATTTTGGAATTCCTCGCCGACTTCAACCCCGCCGACCCGAACGACGGCACCCTGCTGCGCCCCATCCTTTCGCCGCAAGGCGCGACCTGGCGGCTCCAGTTCCCCGTCATCCCCAACCGCCGCTACCAAATCGAAACCAGCGCCAACCTCACGACCTGGGGCAACACCGGCGCGAGCTTCACCGTCACCACGGCGAACCCCACCTACCTCTGGCTCGATCCCACCCCCACCGCCGGCCCCCGCTACTACCGCGTCCGCATCAGCCTTCCATGATGTGGTTTGCTGGCATGCCCGCCGACGCATCATACCATCTGCACGAAATAATATGACCGACGAAGTGCCGCGGAGTGGCCGCCGCAGAGTAGCCGGAGGTACGACTAACTCACCCAAACAAAAAGACCGTGGAACGGATCGTGCGCGCGGAGCCGCATCCCCGGAGTAAGCGGCAGTTTGAGGACAGGAAAATTCCCCCAATTTTTCTGTCCACAATCTTCCTGTTCTCAAGTGGGGCACTCCTCCCTTCGCTCCCCGCGATGCTGTCGGTTTAATTCGGGAAGACGGTATCCAGCGGCGATTTAACCGAACCCGTCTTGACCTTCTAAAGTACGCGTTGGCTACTGCGGTTTGGGTTCCTCGTCGCTTGGCTTTTTCTCGCCTTTGGATTTTCCTTTGCCTTCTTTTTGGACAGGCGCTTCGCCACGAGTCGGGGGTTGCGGGGCATTGCCGGGAATAACGGCTGGCGGGCTGGGACGATCGGGCTTGGGTTTGGATTTTTCGACAGCGGGCGGCAATTCGCGGGACACTTCGGGGCGCTGGATTTTGGGCTCATGCGGCTCGTCTTTCGGCGGCTTCGGAGTGTCGCGATGCTGGGTTGGTTCGGGCGGAAGGGAGTTGTCATCCTTGGGGGCGGGGTGTTCCGGCGGCGGCGGCAATTTCCGCGGCGCGTCCTGGTGTGGTGTTTTCATTTTAGGCTCCACGGGATCGACCGGAGTGGGCGCGGGAGCGTCGGACGGCGGCCGATTTTTCCCTTTCGATTGCGGCTTCGCAGGCTCGTCTGGCGGCGGGGTGGCTTTCGCGCCTTTGCCTTCTTTTTTGGGACGCGTCTCGGGAGTTGGCGTCGCCTCGGGAGAGGCAGGTTTGCCGGTCGTGGAGGGTTTCACGGGCGCGTCGGGAACCGCGGGTTTCTCCGTGGGTGCGGGCGCGGCTTTGGGCTTGGCTTCGGCTGGCGGGGTCGGCGGGACGGGAAGGGCGTCTGCGGATTTGCGAGGCTCCTTGGGCTCGTTCATCGGGGGCTTTTCGCCGGCAGCGGCGGGTGCGGGCTGCGCTTCCGATGCGGTTGCCGGACCGGAGAGTTTTTCAAACTTCGGCTGCGGTGGCAGTTCCTTGGGCGGCTTCGCTTCCGCGTGCACTTTCGCGTGCAGCTTCTCCACCTCGGCCGCCGGTCCCGCATCTTTCCAGCCGCGGTTGATTTCCACTTTTTCGATTTTGCCCGCGAGTTTGCGCGGCGCTTCCACGGGCCGGGCGTCGAAGCCCGGCGCGAAGACGTGCAGCGCGTCGCCCTCGACTCGCGAGCGCATTTGCTCGCCGCGGAAGTTCGCCCGGTCGCCTTCGATTTCCACGCGGCGGTCGAGTTTCAGGCGGCTCACCGGCTCGGCGCTCTCGCGGGAAATTTCCTCGTAACGCGGGCCGCCGTTGTTGACCACGCTGTTCACGTAGGTGATGCGGGTGATGTTAGTCGTCTGGCGGATGATGGTGATGTTTTCCCGCGGCTCGACGAACACGGTGCGCAGGCGCGGTGCGCCAAAGTTCCGCACTTCCACAAAGCGATAGGCGCTGGGACCGATGTCGTAGTACGAGTCCACCCACGCGCTGAGGCCCACGCCGTGGCGGAAGCTCGCCTCGGGCGGCAGCGGTGCCCAGCCGACGTGCTTCGGACTGCGCCGCCAGGAGACCCACGCGGGTGCCCACTCGGTCCCGGGAATCCACACCCAGCCGCGATCTTCCAGCCGCGCCCAGCGGCCGTAGTGATAGACCGCCCAGCCGTAGGGTTCGTCGGAAAGCCAAGTCCAGCCGGCGTCGGTATAGGCCCACCGGCCGTCGCTGTACGGCCGCCAGTCTGGATCCACGCCGCGCGGCTGCCAGCCGTAGCCGTAGTCGCCGACTTCCACCCAGTCGCCGTAATCGCCGAGTTGATCGTAAAAGAAATCGACCGAGATGCTGCCGGCAGCTTGCGTGGCGGGCACGCCGAAACGCAGCAGTAAAGCAGTCGTGAGGAGGGGAAGTAGTTTTTGCAGGTTCATTGCTGTAAGTAAGTTGGCGATGGATTCGCGCCTGCCACGCACGGCAGCCGTATTTATTTGCGCGTGTCCGCGGCTTGCCGGCGGGCGGGTTTCGCGGAGAGTGGGCGGGTGAATCCCGCCAAAATCCTCATCGCACTTTGGGTCGCGCTTTTTTCCGCCAGCCCGCTGCTGGCAGGCACGCTGAAAATCAGCGCGAACTCCGCGGTGCGCGTGACGGCGACGGAGGTGGAGGGCAACTACACGACGACGCATCTTTTCGTGGATGAAGTGGCGGGCGACTCGCTCCCGGTCACGATATTTTTCGACCCCGGCACGACCGGCGTGCAGACCGCGGAGGTTTTCACGAATCTGAACCGCCGCGACCGCGCGCAGCTCGACGCGGATGGCGACGGGATCGAGGACGGGATCAAGCCGCCGAATGGCGACGGTTTCATCGCCGGCGACGACGCGAACTACTACAAGACCTACACGATGACGGGCGTGAGCGGCGGCTATCAGCTCACGCTGAATGTGGCGAAGACCGGAGCCTACCGGCTGACGGCGCGGTATCGCTTGAACACGGAAAGCGGGCAGTCGCCGGGGCCGTGGCATTACTACAATGCGGACGGCGGGCATCGCGACCACTGCCTGGTGGTGTCGCCGAAAAAAGCGCGGGACATCATTTTGTATGAGGTGAATCCGCTGACGATCATCGCGGAGGGCTCGCTGGCGGGGCAGCGGGGGACTTTCGCCGATCTGGCGAATGGGCTGGGCGCGGGGCACAAGCCGCGCTTTTCGCTGCAATACGTGAAAGACCTCGGCTGCAATACGCTGTGGTTTCAGCCGATTCATCCGAACGGGATCGCGGGACGGCAGACCGATCCGGCGACGTCGCAGCCGTTCGAGGTGGGCTCGCCGTACGCGGTGAAGAATTTCTTCGAGGTCATGCCGCTGATGGCGAAAGGCTTCACGCCCGGCGGCACGCCCGCGACGAACGATACGGCGGCGAGCCGCGCGCAGGCGATGACGGAACTGCAAAGCTTCGCCGCCGCCGCCGATGCGGCGGGCGTGGACATGATGTTCGACGCGCCTTTCAACCACACCAGCTACGACACGGAACTCGCGGCACTCGGACAGACGTTTTGGGGCAATGACGGGAGCACCGCGACGAGCGAAATCCGCAACGTGGAGGGGCGCTTTTTTTCCCGCACGGATGCGTATGACATGCGCGCGTCGGGCGCGGGCAATGTGGCGCTCGCGCCCGATCGCTATGACTTCGGGAAGTTTGCGGACACCTATGATGTCTATTACGGACGTTATGCGGCGCTGGTGACGAATAACTCGACGCAGACAAATTATCTCAACGAGGGCGACTGGTTTGACTACAGCATCAACAAGGTTGCAGGTGTTGAAACCGGTGCGGATGACGGCAACGCGTCCGGCGACGGTCACGGTCACTTCGACGCGATCACGCAAAAAGTGTGGCGCTACTTTGCGGCCTACACGCTGCACTGGCTCGATCAGACGGGCTATCCGGCGAACGCGGCGGGCGCTTCGCTGAACTCGACGGTGGGGCTCGATGCGTTGCGCGCGGACTTTGGGCAAGGGCTGCCGCCGCAGTGCTGGGAATACATCATCAACAAGACGCGCACGCGGAAATGGAACTTCGTTTTTATGGCGGAGTCGCTGGACGGCGGCGCGGTGACTTACCGCAGCGCGCGGCACTTCGATATTTTGAATGAGAACATCGTCTTTCCGCTGCACGCCGCGCAGGTAACGAATGACTTTCGCAACATCTACGAGACGCGGCGCAATGCGTACGGGCAGGCACTCGTGCTGCTGAACTCCAGCTCGCATGACGAGGATCACTACAAGGATCCGTTTCACGCGCTCATCCGCTACGCGGCGAACTCCACGATTGATGGCGTGCCGCTCATTTTCCCCGGTCAGGAACTCGGCCTAAGCGGCACCGTCGTTCCGCCCAGCAACACGGATACGGGCGACACGAGTTACTTTGGCTATGACCGCTACGAGGTGAATTTCGGCAAGCCGATCCCGCATTTCAAAAAGTTCAACTCGCTGATGCCGCTGTGGCTCAAGACCACACCGGGCGATGCGACCTATAACTATGGGTTGGCGCAACTAGCCGCCGGGTACTCGGGCATCGGGCAGGCGCGGAAGGGGAGCGCGGCGCTGCGTTCGTCGAACCGCTACTACCTTAATCTTAACGACACGACGCAGCACGGGCAGATTTTTTCCGTCGCCAAGTACGAGGCGAAAAACGGTGCGCCGAATTTTTCCGACACCGTGTTTTGTTTCGTGAACCTCGACCGCAACGCGACGCCCGCGACCGTCGGCGCGAACAAGTTCAACGTGAACATCGACACGGATGCGAATGGCGTGAACGACTTCGGCATCAAGCCGGCGCGAACTTACAACGTGAAGAACCTCGCCGCTTACACCGGCACGGACGCAAACCGGCGCAGCGTTTTCCTCATCCCCGGCGGCGTGCTCGGGAGCAGTCTGCTCACGCAAGGTCTCGCAGTCGCACTGAACCGCGTGCCGGTGACCGACGCCGCTTGGGCCACCGCGCCGTACGAGGCGCAATACCTCAAGCTCTACGATGTGACGCCGCCGCCCGCCGCCGGTGCGCCGGGCACGCCGAAACCGTACACCATCGGCATGCAGGTCACGTTTTCGTGGACGGCGGCGAGCGATCCCGAGGGCGGCATCTCCGGCTATCACGTCGTCATCAGTACGCAGCCGGGCGGCGCGGGCACCGTGCTTTTCGACGGCACGGCGGCGGGCGCGGGCAAGACGGTGACGGCCGCCTTTGGCCAGACGCTTTACGCCACGGTGCGCGCGATCAATAACGCGGGCATCGAAAGCGCGGCGGCGAGCAGCAGCGCGGGCGGCACCATCGCGCTTGATCCGGCGGGCGATCAGGACGGCGACGGCGAGCGCAACGACAGCGAGGACTTCGCCGGCACCAGCCCGCTCGATGGCGCATCGCTTTTCGAAATCACGCAAGCCACCCGGCTCAGCGCGAGCAGCGTGCAACTCACCTGGAGCAGCGTGCCGGGCAAACAGTACGAGGTGCTGGCGACGGGCAGCCTCGCTCAGACGTTCACGACCATCAGCGGCGCGACGCCCATCCCCGCCGCGGGCGCGACCACGACTTACACCGACGGCAGCGCGACCGGCGGCACGAAGTTTTACAAAGTGCGCGTGCTGCCGTAGCCGGCGCGCGGCGGCAGCTTCGCGGGCGAAGGCTGGTAGGTCGCGGCGCCCGCCACTACCGGCACTCGGTCGCTGCGACGCTCCTGACGTTGCAGCAGTTCGTCCTGCGCCCAGTGCATGCCGAGGTAGAGCAGGGCGATCAGCCCGAAGTACATCGCAGCCATCGCGCCGCGGCGTGCTGGCGGGACTTCAAAATAACGCTCCTGCTCGGGCGTGCGCTTGCGGAAGAGCGACAGCACTTGCGGCACCGAGAGGAGGAGGATCAGGATGATGATGAAGTTCGGGCGCTGCCACGCCATCCAGCCCATGATGGCCAGGCCCGGCAGCCACAGCCACGGCGAGAGCGCGGTGGCCACGCGCCCGCCGTCGAGCTGGCCGAGCGGGGTGAGATTGAAGAGGTTCAAAAAGTAAGCGGTGAAGGCGAGGCTGATGAGCAGCGGCGAATCCAGCGCCATGCCGAGGAGCTGGCAGGCCAGCGCGGCCAGCGAGCCGAGGATCGGCCCGCCGATACCGACGCACGCTTCCATCCATGCATCGCGCGGCGCGTCCTTCAGCGCGATGAAGGCGCCCATGAACGGGATGAAAACCGGAGCCCCGACTTTCAAGCCAAACATGCGCGCGGCGACTAGGTGCCCGCATTCGTGGAGGAGCAGCAGCACCACGAAACCGACGCCCCATCTCCAGCCCCAGAGCATCGCGTACGTCCCCATCATCAGCAGCATGGAGCCGCCTGATTTTAAGAGGATCGGCAGAAACTTCAGCGCTGGGAGGAGGAAAAATTTCAACTGCCCGAAAAACTTCAGCACCACGATGCCCGCGGCGGCGAGCGGGCCGAAAATCTTTTTCCAAGTCGAATGAGGTTCGGGCGGCCCGTCCCCGACGATGGGCGGCCGCGGAAAATTCTGCGTGGCGGACAGCGGACGCTCGGGAACCGGCGGGCCGGAAGGCGAATCGGGTGGATAGTTCACGCGGACAAACAGCATTGCCGCCGGGAAGAAGCAAGCGGGGCCTTGCCGCGCGCCGGCCACCGGCGACTCCACTTTTTCCGAGCGCGCCGGACTTGCGCTGCGCCGCCGGCTCTGCATCCTCTCGCCTCCCGCTTTTCCATGGATCAACAACTCGCCCAACTCCGCACCGACGCCCTCGCCGAAGTCGCCAGCGCCGCCGACGAGGCCGCGCTGGAAGCCGCGCGGATCAAGTATCTGGGCCGCTCCGGCGGCATCACCGCGATCAGCGAAGGCATGAAGTCGCTGGGCAAGGACGACAAGCCGCGCATTGGCAAACTGCTCAACGAAACACGCAACGCCGTGACCGCCGCGCTCGATGAACGCAAGGCCGCGCTCGCCGCCAATGCCGATGCCGCCGCCTTCGCCGGCATCGACGTGACCCTCCCCGGCACCGCGCCGCGCCCCGGCACGCTGCATCCGATCACGCAGCTCCAGGACCGCGCCATCCAAATTTTCCGCCGCATGGGTTTCGCCCTTGCTGACGGCCCCGACATCGAGACCGAGTGGCATTGCTTCGACGCGCTCAACACGCCCGCCGACCATCCCGCGCGCAACGAGCAGGACACTTTCTACCTGCCCGACGGACGCCTGCTGCGCACGCACACCAGCACCATTCAAATTCGCACCATGGAACAGTGCGCGCCGCCCATCCGCATCATCGCGCCCGGAGCGGCTTACCGGCGCGACGAAGTGGATGCCACCCACCTCGCGCAGTTCAACCAGATGGAAGGCCTCTATGTCGCCGAAGGCGTCAGCGTCGCCGACCTCAAAGGCACCCTCGAATTCTTCTTCCGCGAGCTGTTCGGCCTCGACACGCAGTTCCGTTTCCGCCCGCACTTTTTCCCGTTCCCCGAGCCCCGTTTTGAGGTGGAAATCAAAACGCGCGCGCTCGGCGCGAGCGACCGCTGGCTGGAAATCGCCGGCTGCGGCATGGTTGATCCGGCCGTCTTCGAGTCCATCAATGCGAAGCGCGGCGACACCGCTTTCGATCCCGAGAAATTCACCGGCTTCGCCTTCGGCTTCGGTCTGGATCGGCTCGCGATGATTATGTCCGGCACGCCTGACATCCGCGCCTTTACGGAAAACGACCTGCGCTTCCTCGCGCAGTTTTGAAGAAGATCGCGCGCATCCGCAAGAACGCGTCCAGCCGCGCGAAGCGAGCCAAAACCCTGCCGTCATTCTGAACGGAGTTCCGGGAGGCTTTGCGACCGGAGCGTAGTGAAGAATCGCTGATAGAAATGGGCGGAGGCCGCGGGAGTGATGGCGTGCCCCCACCCGCCGCCTCCGCCCGCGGTACAGTCAGCGGTTCTTCACTCCGCCATTGTCGCAAAGCCTGCGTTCAGAATGACGGCAGGTTTTTTCTCTCCTCGCGGACATGCGCCGCGGCGGCTACGAATGGCTGCGTGAAATCATTGCCGCTCCGCGAACGCATCCTCCGACAACTCCAGGCCAAAGACTACCGCCCGCTCGACAAGGTCGGCATGTCCCAGGCCCTGAAATGGCCGCATGAGAAGCGCGGCGTTTTGAAGGACATGCTGATCGAGATGGAGCAGGCGGGCGAAATCGCGCGCATCCGCGACGACCGCTACGTGCTGCCGCAGACGGCCGACCTCATCACCGGCACGCTGCAAGTCCACACCGGCGGCAACGCGCATCTGCTCAGCAGCACGCCGGGCGCGAAGGACATCTTCATCTCCGCGGTGAACCTCGGCACGGCGATGCACGGCGACAAGGTGACCGCGCGGGTGATGCACGAAGGCCACCAGCAGCGCGCGGGCACGGTCGAGGGGCGCGTGGTCAAAATCCTTGAGCGCGTGAACACGACGGTCGTCGGCACGCTGCAATCGACGAAGAAATTCTTTTACGTCATCCCCGACGATTCGCGGCTCCAGCACGACATTTACGTGCGGCCTGCGGGTGGCGTGGTTGGCGGGGAATCGCCCGCGGTGGGAAAGCCGGACCGCGGCCAGCGCAGCCACGCGCCGGTGAAACGCAGCGGCATGCCCGCGCCGCGCGTGGGCGACAAAGTCGTGGTGCGTCTCGATCCGTGGGAAAGCCGGCACGTCAATCCCGAGGGCGAAATCATCGAGGTGCTCGGGCCGGCCAGCGCGCCGGGCGTGGACATGCTCTCCATCATTCGGAAGCACAATCTCCCGCTGGAATTTCCGGGCTCAGTCGAGCGCGAGGCCGAGCGCATTGCCGAAACCATCCCGCCCGAGGAGATCGCCAAGCGCGAGGACCTGCGCGGCGGTTTCGTCATCACCATCGACCCGGATGACGCGAAGGATTTCGACGACGCCATCAATGTCGAGCGCACTGCGAATGGCTGGCAGCTCGGCGTCCACATCGCCGATGTCTCGCACTACGTCCGGCCCGGCGGGGCGCTGGACAAAGAGGCGCGCGCGCGCGGCAATTCCACGTATCTCGCCGACCGCGTCATCCCCATGCTCCCCGAGCGGCTGAGCAACGGCATCTGCTCGCTCAAGCCCGGCGTCGAGCGGCTCACCTTCTCCGCGTTCATCGACTTCGACGCGCAGGGCCGCATCCGCAAAGCCCGCTTCGCCCGCACCGTGATAAGGAGCGCCGCGCGGCTCACCTACCGGCAGGCTTTCGCCATTTTGGAAAACCGCCCGCCGCCGCCCACGCCAAACTACGAGCGCGGCGGCACCGTGCATCTCGACTCTGCGCCCGTGCCGCTCATGGTCACGCCCGAGCTGCGCGACCGCGTCCACACCGCGTGGGAACTCGCCTCTTTGCTGCGCAAGAACCGCTTCGCCGCCGGCTCCCTCGACCTCGAATTCCCCGAGGTCAAAATCTGGCTCGACGACCAGGGCCGCGCCGAGCGGCTGGAGAAAATGGACAACGACATCTCCCACCAGCTCGTCGAGGAATGCATGCTCGCGGCCAATGAAGTCGTGGCGCAGGAGCTGAAGAACCGCAACACCCCCGCCATCTACCGCATCCACGAAGACCCCGACACCGACCGGCTC
>JANXWQ010000166.1 GCA_025351065.1 Chthoniobacter sp.
GGCGCGGGATTCATGGATCACGGCCGTCGTCACCTTCGGCGAGGGCTACCACAATTATCACCACGAGTTTCAGCACGACTACCGCAACGGCGTGAAACCTTGGCAGTTTGACCCGACGAAATGGATCATCTGGACGCTCAACCGCGTGGGTCTAGCGGACAATCTGCGGCGCGTGCCGTCGGAAAAAATCCTCCTCGCCGAACTCGGCGAAGCGCAGCGCCGCATGGAGACGAAGCTCGAGTGCCCGCACCTCACCGACGCCGCGCGCGCCTACTTCACCCGCAACTACGAGCGCCTCCAGGCCACCGCCGCGGAGTGGGCGAAATTCAAGGCGGCTCAGATGGAAATCACCCGCGAGATGCTGGCCGAGCTGCGCGCCGAGACCCGCGCCGCGCTGGCCAGCCTGAAGCTGCGCGACCACGAGCTGGCGCACGCCGAACCCGCGGCCTAGGCCCGCCGCCGCGCGATGGGTTCGCGCCCTTCACTGCTGGCTCGCTGGCTGGAGCCGCTCGTCTCCGGGCTCTGGATTCTTTTCCTGCTCTGGACCGCGTGGATCGCGTGCGTCTGGACTTTCGCCATCGGCGACGCCTCGCTCGACGCCATCGGCAATCGCGACCTCCGCGCCGTGCTGGTGCGGATCATCGGCATCGGTGACATCGCTTGGATCACGTTCGCTGCGGCCAGCGTCCACCTGTGGCTGGCGGAAACGGAAGGGCTGTCCACCGCGCGGCGCTGGGCGCTGATCGTGGGCGGTGGGGCCGCCGCACTGGGCGCGGTGAGTGCGGTCACGGGCTGGCCCTTGGGAGCGATCCAGTATTCGACCCAGCTCGGGATGAAATTCGGACCGGTGCCCGTGGGGCTGCCGCTGCTGTGGTATGCGCTCGTCATCGGCGCGCGGCAGACGGTGCTTTGGTGGCGGCCCTCGGCGGGGCCGTGGCCACTGGCGCTCAGCACCGGCGTGCTGGCACTTCTGGCGGATGCAAACCTGGAGCCTCTCGCCGCGAAGGTGCGGGCCTTCTGGTTCTGGCGCGCGGCCGACCCCGCGCAGCCACCGGTCTTTACCGCGCCGTGGACAAATTACGCCGCGTGGTTCCTCGCCGCCGCCGTTCTCGCCTTTCTCCTGCGCGAAGAGCGCGTGGCCGCCGCCTCGCGCCGCGACGCGTTGCGCCCGGTCCTCATCTTCCTCACGCTCAACGCCGTCTTTCTCGCCGCCAATCTTGGCCGCGTCCTCCGCGGCTAAAACTATTTCCTTCAAACAACCGCCGCCCGCGGCGATTGTCCGCGCATTATGCCAACGGCTCTCTTCGCCATGATCAAACGCGCCTTCCGCAGCGAACCGGACATCCATCCGGTCGAGCACGGCATGGCCCGGCGCTGGATCAAACAGCGTCTCGTCGTCGTCTTCCCCGAGCTGCGCAACAATCCCGCCGCCCTCGACCGCGCCTACCGCGCGCTCAATCTTGAACCCCGGCCGGGCCAGGGCCACGACGAAGCCGAGACGGTCTTCGAGCTGAAGACCCACGGCGATTCGTAATCGGCTGAAGTGAAAAGCAAATGGCTGCAGGGGAATCTGGCAGCTTCCCCTGCAGCCATGAAATCTGCGGCGTGCGCCGCGAGGCTAGAACGGGATGTCGTCTTCCGGTGCGTCGAGATCCGGGTCGGCGGGCGGACGCGGGGGAGGGGAGGCCGGACGGCTGGCGGGACGGCTGCTTTGCTGCGGACGCCCTTCGCTCCGGCTCTCGCTCCGGCCTTCGCCGTGCTCGCCCCCACCGGCCCCGCCTTCGCGGGAGCCGAGGAGCTGGATGTTTTCGCCGACGACCTTGAGCTTGCTGCGCTTCTGGCCGGTGGCTTTGTCATCCCACGTATCCAGCTGGAGGCGGCCTTCGACAAAGAGCGGACGGCCCTTTTTGCAATACTCGCCGACGATCTCGGCGACGCGGCCCCAGAGAGTCACGTCGATGAAGGTGACTTCCTCGCGCTTCTCGCCGCTGTCGGTGGTGTAGTTGCGGTTCACGGCCAGGCCGATGTCGGCGATGGCGGTGCCTTTTGGGGTATACTTTAGCTCGGGATCGCGGGTGAGGTTCCCGATGATCATGACTTTGTTGAAGCTGGCCATAGGTTCGCCTTTGGTTCCGGGGAGCGCGGGTTAGGCGACCTTCGCGGGACGCGGGGTGCGGATGGGGGCTTCGACGGGCTTGGCGGGGAGGCGCAGGTAGTTCTGGCGATAGACGGTTTCGTCGAGAGCGAATTTGGTGCGGAGCTTGGCAATGACGGTGGGCTCCGCGCTGAAGATGAAGTTCACGTAGTAGCCGCTGTCGAGGTCACCGGCCACGTAGGTGAACTGGCGGCGGTCCATCTTCTGCACCTGGTCGATCTTCGCGCCTTCTTTTTTGAAGTCGCCTTCGAGGCGTTCGATGACTTCCTTGGCACCGTCTTCGTTGCCTTTGATGTTGAGGACGAGCAGCCCTTCGTAGCGGTTTTTCATGTCTGGTATTGGTTAGTTGGTTGGTTAGTTGAAAGTGTTCATCGCGACTTCGAGCCCGCGCTCGCGGAGGCAATCGACGGCGCTGACGGCGCGGTCGAGACTCTGCGCCAGCGCGTCCTTTTCCTCCAAGGCAAATCGCCCGAGCACATGCCCGGTGGCCTCGCCCTCGGCTGCCCCGATGCCCACGCGGAGGCGGGGGACGGCGGTGGTGCCAAAGTGCTGGATGATGGATTTGAGGCCGTTGTGCCCGCCGGCGGTGCCGTCAGGGCGGAGGCGCAGCTTGCCGAGCGGCAGGGCCATGTCGTCGAGGATGATGAGCACTTGCGCGGGGTCGAGTTTGTAGAACTGAGCGAGCGGGCGGACGGCCTGGCCGCTGAGGTTCATGTAGGTGAGCGGCTTGCAGAGCAGGAGGTCGCCGGCGCGGGCGACTTCGGCCTGCCAGCCTTTCTCGTGGGCAAAGGCGGCGCGGGCGCGCGCGGCGAGGCGGTCGGCGATCATAAAGCCGACGTTATGCCGCGTGTCGCGATACTCGCGACCGGGATTGCCCAGCCCCACGATGAGCCGGATGGCCGGCTGCTCGGCAGTCGCAGACATTCATGCACGCGCCCGGAAGGCAGGTTACTTCTTGGGCGCGGGCTTGGCGTCCGCGGCGGGTTTGGCCCCGGCGGCAGCGGGCTTCGCGGCGTCATCCTTTTTCTCCTTGAGCACCTCGGGCTGCGCAGCCGCGGCGGCGGGCTCGGGCTCGACTTCGACTTTCGGCGCAGCCACGCGGACGACGGTAAGGTCGCCGTCGGCGCGGGCGGTGACGCCGGCGGGAAGCTGGAGGTCTTTGATGTGAACGGCGTCGCCGATGCCGAGCGCGGAAACGTCGATACGGATGAGCTCGGGCAGATCCTTGGGCAGACACTCGACTTCGACGGAGTGCATGTTGATTTCCAAAATACCGCCGAAGTTTTTGACACCGTCGGGTTCGCCGAAGGGCTCGACGGGGATTTCGGAGTGGAGCATTTCGTCGGCTTTGACGGCGTGGAAATCGACATGGAGGACATCGCGGCTGAGCGCGTCGTGCTGCACTTCCTGGATGAGGGCGAGGCGGCTGCTGGTCGCGCCGCCGTCGTTGATTTCGAGATCGACGAGGAAATGCTCGCTGGTCGCGTGGGCCATGAGACGGCTGAATTCACGGGCGTTCAGCGAGAGGCTGATCGGGGCGTCATGGCTGCCATAGACGACGGCGGGGACGAGCCCCTGCGCCTTGATTTTTTTGACCGCAGTGCGGCCCACGGTGGAGCGCGTTTGCGCGGTGAGTTTCAGTTGTTTGGCCATATGGAGTTATACTTTTGCGATTTCGTTGATGCGGAAGAGTGAGGACACGGACTCGTCGTCGTGGATGCGTTTGATGCCTTCGCCGAGCAACTCCGCGATGCACAGCGTGGTGATGGGAAAGCCGTCGCCGTCGCGCACGGGAACGCTGTTCGTGGTGATGAGTTCGGCGATGACGGATTTTTTCAGCCGCTCGATCGCCATGTCGGAAAGCACCGCGTGCGACACGCCGGCGATAATCCGCGCCGCGCCGCGCTCCTGCAAAATCTTCGCCGCGCTGCACAGCGTGCCGGCAGTTTCCGTGAGGTCGTCCACGAGGATCACGTCGCGCCCTTCCACCTCGCCGATGACGTTGAGCGCCTCGATCTCGGTCGGGCTTTTGCGCCGCTTCGCCACGATGGCGAGGGTCGCGCCAAGCGCCTGCGAGTAAGCCGACGCCATTTTCAATCCGCCCACGTCCGGCGACACGACCACGGGGTTGACGATCTGCTTTGCCTGCAAATAGCGAAGGATGACGGGCGCGGCGTAAAGGTGATCCACCGGGATGTCGAAAAAGCCGGCGACCTGCTGCGCGTGAAGATCCATCGTCAGCACGCGATCCACGCCCGCGGCGGTGAGCAGGTTGGCCACGAGCTTCGCGGTGATCGGCACGCGCGGCTGGTCTTTGCGATCCTGCCGGGCGTAGCCGAAAAAGGGAATGACCGCCGTGATGCGCGCCGCACTGGCCCGGCGCGCGGCATCCACCATGATGAGCAGCTCCATCAGGTTCTGGTTCGTCGGCGGACAGGTCGGCTGGACGAGGAAGACATCGCGCCCGCGGATGTTCTCGTTGATTTTCACAAACGTCTCGCCGTCCGGGAACGAGCTGACCGTCGCGTCCCCCAGCGGCACGCCCACACACGCGCAAATGCGCTGCGCTAGCTCGCGATGCGCGGAGCCGCAGAAAATTTTCATCTCGGTTTGTGAGCGAAACATGGGGTCGGGAAAAACGGGACGGCGACTCTAGGCTGCTTCGTTTGAAACACAAACGGAAATTCCCAGCTCGATTTAGGGCTGGTTTTCGGTGGCAAAACCCACGCGGAAATGGCGTTTGGCCTCGCACCCAAAGACCCTCGGATGGAGGATGCGTGCGGAGTGGCGTGAGAGAATTCTTTACAGCCAAATGCGCGGCCGCTAACGATACCTCCCGCACCTAGGCTCCCAGCCCGGGGCAAACCCACAAACCACAAACCAAGAAACTACCTCATGAAAAAAATCGTATTCACCCTCATCGCCGGTCTCGGCGCCGCAAGCAGCGTCCTCGCCGGCCCCCATACCGTTGACAAGAAAGTCGTCGTCCCCGTCACTGAGCCCTGCTTCGGGGATCACGAGCTGCAGCTCGACATCTTCGGCAACTACATGCATGGCACCCACTCCGCCGTGCATCGCGACGACGGCTTTGGCGCGGGCCTCGGCTTGAACTACTTCTTCACCCGCTACATCGGCCTCGGCGTCGATGCGAGTGTCAACAACCTCTTCCGCGACAAAAACGGCAATAAACAGCACGACGGAGTATTCGACTCCACCGGCAGCCTGATTTTCCGCTACCCGCTGGAACTCGGCAGCTTCTGCATCGCGCCTTACGCCCTCGGCGGCGGCGGCGTGCAGACGGGCGCTGGCTCGACCCTCGGCTCGGTGCATGCCGGTGCCGGTCTCGAATGGCGGGCCACGCCGAAGCTCGGCATCTACAGCGAAGGCCGCTACACTTGGACCACCGAGCACAACGAGGAGAGCTCGCAGGTTCGCCTCGGGGTGCGTTTCGTGTTCTAAGCGAATTCAGCCGTTAAACTAACCAAGCGCCGGGATGGAAACATCCCGGCGCTTTTTTTGTCCGCGGGAAAATTCAGCGCGTCAGCCAGGGCTGGAGGCGCTGCTCGGATTCGGCGGTGAGAGTGACGCCGAACGCCTTGCCCGCGCGCATCCGCAGGCGGTTGCCGCGGTCGTCGAGAAAGCACAGCTCCAGACTGCGCGGGCCGGGGAACTGCGCGACGATGGCGCGCACGGCGGCGAGATCCTGCTCGGTGGCGCGGCCTTGTTTGAAAGACAGCACCACGGGCTTGTCGGCGGGTGCGGGTTTCTTGAGCGGCTTCACGTCGTTGGCGGAAAGGCGCGGCGCTTCCTCGCGGCGGTCGAGGCGGCCGGTGATCGAGACGACATTGCCGAGAACGAGGTGCGCCTGCGATTTGTTAAAGGTCTCGCTCCAAATCATCACTTCGAGCGAGGCGGTGAAGTCTTCGATCACTACCACCGCGAACGGCTTGCTGTCTTTTTTCGTGAACTTTTTGTCCACAGTGATGAGCGCCCCAGCGATGCTGACAGTGCTTTTGTCCTCCTGCTCGGCGAGCTTGGCGATGGGCACAAATTTCCCGCTCTCGAGCGCCGGGCGGTAGTCGTCGAGCGGGTGGCCGGTGACGTAGAAACCGAGCAGCTCTTTTTCAAACGCCAGCTTCTCCGCGGTGCTCCACGGCGGCACGCGCGGGCCGCTGCTGCTGCGCTTGGCCGGCGTTGGTGTGGCGTCGAGCAGCGAGTCGAAAAGCGAGACCTGCCCCGAGGCGCGGTCGCGGTGCGCGGACGCGGCGGCCGCAAACGCGCCTTCGATCTCGGCGAACAGCGCCGCGCGTTCGCTGCCCGTCCAGTCAAACGCGCCGCATTTCACCAGACATTCGAGCGATTTTTTGTTCAGCTTTTTTGAGTCAATGCGCCCGCAGAAATCTTCCAGCGATTTGAAAGCCCCGCTCCGCTCGCGCTCGGCCACGGCGGATTCCATCGCTGCCTCGCCCACGTTTTTGATCGCCGCCAGACCGTAGCGGATCGAGCCGACGTGGATTTTTTCTCCGCCCAAAACCAAGTCCAGATCAGGCTTCGGTGGCATCCCGTCCGCGCTCGGCAGATCGTCGAAGCGGATGTTTTCCTCCTCAATCGCCGCCAGTTCAGCTTCCGAAATCACCGGCTTCACTTTCCGCGCCGCCTGCGCCGCCGCCACGCCCGCGGCGCTCACTTCTTCCGGCACAAATTTCAGCCCGCTCTTGTTCACATCCGGCGCGAGGATGGTGATGCCGAGGCGCATGCACTCGTTCACGAAAATGCTGATCTTGTCCGTGTTCGCGACCTCGTTGCTCATCACCGCGGCCATGAACTCCACCGGATAGTTCGCCTTCAAATACGCCGTCTGATAGCTGACCCACGCGTACGCCGCCGAGTGCGAACGGTTGAAGCCGTAGCCCGCGAATTTTTCCAACGTGTCGAAAATCTCGTTCGCCACGTCCTCCTTGATGCCGTGCAGCTTGGCCGCGCCGTCGCAGAATTTGATGCGCTCCTTCGCCATCTTTTCCTTGTCCTTTTTCCCCATCGCGCGCCGCAGCAAATCCGCGCCGCCGAGCGTGTAGCCCGCCAAAATCTGCGCCGCCTGCATGACCTGCTCCTGGTAAATGAGCACGCCGAAGGTCTCCTTCGTCATGTCGTTGAGCAACGGGTGAGGCGCCTTGACCTTCGCCTTGCCGTGCTTGCGTTTGATGTAGTCGGGAATCAGGTCCATCGGCCCTGGCCGGTAGAGCGCCAGGATCGCGTTGATGTCCTCGATGTCCGAAATCGCAAACTGCCGGCAGACCCCGACCATCCCGCCGGATTCGAGCTGGAACACCGCGATGGTTTCGCCGCGGTTCAGCATGTCAAATGTCGCCTGGTCATTGACCGGGATTTTATCCACGTCAAAAGCCGGCTCCTTCTGCCGGATGAGCACCACCGCATCGGTGATGACCGTGAGCGTTTTCAGCCCGAGGAAATCCATCTTCAACATCCCCAAATCCGTCAGCGGCCCCATCGCATACTGCGAGACAATCGAGCCGTCATTCGCCCGTGTTAGCGGGATGTATTCCGACAAATCGCGGTCGCTGATGACCACGCCCGCCGCATGCACGCCCACGCCGCGGGTCAGTCCTTCGAGCGTCGTCGCATACTCCCACATCTGCTTCGTCGCGGTTTCATCCTCGGTCGCTTTTTTCAGCTCAGGATTTTTGTCGATCGCGCCGGCCGTGTGCTCCACCGCTCCGGTCTCTTTGTTCTTTTTGTCGGAACCGGCCAGCGTGATCCCCAGCTCATTCGGGATCATTTTCGCGATGCGATCCGCGTCCCCGTACGGCCAGCCCAGCACGCGCCCCACATCGCGCACCACCGACTTCGCACCCATCGTGCCAAAGGTCACGATCTGCGACACCGCGCGGTCGCCGTATTTGTTGCGCACGTAGTCGATGACCTCGCCGCGCCGGTTCACGCAAAAGTCCACGTCGATGTCGGGCGGGCTCACGCGCTCCGGGTTGAGGAAACGCTCGAACAGCAGCTTGTAGCGGATCGGGTCGATGTCCGTGATGCCCATCACGTAGGCCACCATCGAGCCCGCCGCCGAGCCGCGCCCCGGCCCCACCGGGATGCCGCGCGCCTTCGCCCACGCGATGAAATCCCACACGATCAGGAAATAGTTCACAAAGCCCTGCGACTCCAGCAGGCCCAGCTCGCGCTCCACCCGCTCGCGGATCACCGCGTCCTCCATCACCCGCTCGCCGTAGCGCGCGCGCAGGCCCGTGTCCACGATCTGCCGCAGATAGCCGTTTTGCGTCAGCCCCTCGGGCGGCGTGTAGTTCGGATACTTCGGCACGCCGAACTCGATCTGCACATTGCACCGCTCCGCGATCGCCAGCGTGTTCGCCACCGCCTCCGGGTGCGCGCGGAAAAGCTGCGCCATTTCCGCGGGCGATTTGAAATACAGCTCCGGCGTGTACTTCATCCGCCGCTCATCCGCCACGTTCGAGCCCGTGCCGATGCAGATCATCACGTCATGCGCCTCGTGATGCGCCTTCTCGAGAAAGTGGACATCGTTCGCCGCGACTAGCGGCAGCCCCAGCTCGATCCCGAGCCGCGGCAAAACCGAGTTCACCTTGAACTGCGCCTCGATCCCGTGGTCGTGCATTTCTAGGTAGAAATTTTCCGCCCCGAGGATGTCGCGATACTGCCCCGCCAGCTCCCGCGCCTTCGCGTAATTGTCCGCCACGATGGCCTGCGCCACCTCGCCTTTCAGACACCCGCTCAGCCCGATCAACCCCGCCGAATGTTGCGCCAGCAGCTCGTGATCGATCCGCGGCTTGTAATACATCCCGTCGAGATGCGCCGCCGTTACCAGCTTGACGAGGTTCGCGTAGCCCGCGTTGTCCTTCGCCAGCAGCGTGAAGTGGAACGCCGTGTCCCGCCCGTTGCCCGTCCCGCGATCCTTGTGCGAACCCGCCGCCATGTACACCTCGCACCCGATGATCGGCTTCACCCCGGCCTTCACCCCTTCCTGAAAAAACTCAATCGCGCCGAACAGGTTCCCGTGATCCGTGATCGCCACCGCCGGCATGCCGAGTGCCGTCGCCTTTTGCATCAGCTCCGGGATGCGCACCGCGCCGTCGAGCAGCGAGTATTCGGTGTGCAAATGGAGGTGGACGAACGAGTCAGCGGACATGCGCCAAAGTTCGCGAAACGCCGCCCGGCCCGCAAGCACGCGCCGAGAAAATCCCCGCCACTCATCGCCACGGGCGCGGACAAAAGCAGAGTCAAGCGGCGCGCCAAAGCCGACGGTTTTCAAACTTCCACCGACCCGCGCCCCGTCTGGCGCTCGAGGCTGCAGGGCTCAAAAGGTCACTGCCATTTGATGAGGGGCTTGCCTTTTGCTGGTGAAAGGGGCGAAGGGTAGCGCATGATTATTGGCGTTCCGAAGGAGATCAAAGCGCAGGAAAATCGCGTCGGGCTTTTGCCGGGCGGAGCTTACCAGCTCACGCGGCACGGGCATACGGTGCTGGTGGAGAAAGGGGCGGGCGTGGGCTCGGGCTATCCCGATGAGGAGTACACGAAGGCCGGTGCGGAGGTGGTGGAGAAGCACTCGGAGATTTTCGCGCGCGCGGACATGATCGTGAAGGTGAAGGAGCCACTGCCGGACGAATACGCGCTGCTGCGCGAGGGCCAGATCCTTTTCACCTACCTGCACCTCGCCGCGAGCAAGCCGCTGACCGAGGCGCTGCTGAAAGCGCGCGTCACTGGCATCGCCTACGAAACCGTGGAGGTGAACCGCCGCCTGCCGCTGCTCGAGCCGATGAGCGAGATCGCGGGGCGCATGTCGATCATCATGGGCGGCTATTTTCTCGCCAAGCACACCGGCGGCAAAGGCGTGCTGCTCGGCGGCGTGCCGGGCGTGCTGCCGGGGAGGGTCATCGTCATCGGCGGCGGCTCGGCGGGCGTGAACGCGGCGCGCATGGCCACAGGCCTCGGCGCGGATGTGACGATCCTCGAGGTCGATGTCGAGCGGATGCGGTTCCTCGACATCACCATGAGCACGGCGCACACGCTCTACTCGAGCCCCGCGCATTTGCTGGAGCTGATGCCGACGTGCGACCTGCTCATTGGCGCGGTGCTGGTGCCGGGGGCGAAGGCGCCGAAGCTCATCAGCCGCGAGATGCTGCGCATGATGAAGCCGGGAAGCGTGCTCGTGGACATCGCCATCGACCAGGGCGGCTGCGTGGAAACGTCGCGCCCGACCACGCATCACGATCCCGTCTTTTTCGAGGAAGAGGTTTGCCACTACTGCGTGGCCAACATGCCCGCCGCCTACGCGCGCACGGCCACGCAGGCGCTGACGAACGTGACTTATCGCTACGTGGAAACGCTCGCCGACCACGGCGTGTCCGCCGCTTTCGACCGCGACCCGCCGCTGCGTGGCGGGCTCAATCTCATCGACGGCAAAATCACCTGCCGCGCCGTGGCCGACGCGCATGGGCTGCCGTTCACGGACTTTGCCACGCGGACGATGCCGCCACTGGGGCTGTAGGGGAACCCCTTGGGTTCCCCCGATGCTGTGCAAGGAACGGGGAAGCTGGCAGTTTCCCCTCCAGCTACCGCACTCTTTTCACCGGTTCTCAGACCGGCTCTTCGATGTGCAGCTTCATCACCCCGGTGTCCTCGAAGTACCAAATGGAGCACGCCAGTCGCTTGGTCTGGCCGGCGGGGTAGTCCGGGCCGGTGAGCCAGTCGCGGAGCAGCGGCAGGCCGGTGGAAATGAGCAGCGGCTGGATGATTTCGCGCCTTTCAAACAGCACTGGCAGCACGTCGAAATGCCAGCGCTCGCCGCCCTGCCGGCGCGGGCGTGAGGTGGTGGATTCGGCGCGCGGGGTGTACTCGGGGTAGTTCGAGTAGGTGAAGCGGATGACCGGGTAGCCGGGGATGCGCAGCGGCGGGTGGAGGATGGGCGACTGGTTGGAAAAGCTGAGCGTGAACTTGTCGTACTGCGGCACGCTGGCGAGGGCGTCGCCCACGGCGCTCGCGCCGAGCGGATAGCTGAAGCCGCGGGGCAGCATGGACTTGCCGAGAGTGGGAATGGGCGGTAGGGCGCCGTCAGGAATCATAGGTAGGGGGAAAAATGTGGACGGTTTTTGCCGCGCCGCCAAGCCTGCGTTTGCAAAGTTTTGCACGGCCCTCGCGCGGCGGTGCGGCTCTTGACAGCCCGCGGGCTTCGCGGACTAATCCCGCGCCCGCCATGAAACTCCGCCCCGTCCTCGCGTCCGCCCTTTTGCTCAGCCTCAGCTTGCGCGCCGGGGCGCAAGAGTGGACGCGGTTTCGCGGGCCGAACGGCTCGGGCCTCGGCGTCGCGCCGAAGCTGCCGGCGGAATTTTCCGAGCAGGATTTCAACTGGAAAATCGAGCTGCCGGGCGCGGGCCATTCGTCGCCGGTGGTGTGGGGCGAGCGGGTGTTCGTGACGGGCAATCCGAAGGACACGACCACGCGCATCATCGCCTGCGTCAGCGCGGCGGACGGCAAAACGCTGTGGCAAAAGGAATACGCGACCGGCGGCTATCATTTGCATGCGGATAACAACTACGCCGCCTCGTCGCCCGCCGTGGATGCCGAGCGCGTGTATTTTCATTGGGCGTCGCCGGAAAATTCCGGGCTCGTGGCGCTCGATCAAAAGGACGGGCGCGAGGTGTGGAAAGTGGACCTCGGCCCCTTCATCTCGCAGCACGGGCCCGGCACCTCGCCCATTGTTTTCGACGGCACGGTGCTGCTCAACTTCGACCAGGATCAGCCCAAAAGTTTCCTCCTCGCCGTCGATGCCCAGACCGGTCGCGAGCGCTGGCGCCACGAGCACGCGGGCACCATGCACACCGCCTCCGCGCCGTGCATCTTCACGCCCGCGGGCGGCGTGCCGCTGGTCATCACGGAAAGCTTTTCCACCGGCCTCGTCGCAAACGACGCGCGCACCGGCGCGGTCGCGTGGCAGCTTCCGGGGCTGATGAAAAAGCGCTGCGTCTCGTCGCCCTTCGTCACGCCCGCCGGGCTCATCTTTGCGCAATGCGGCGAGGGGCGCGCGG
This sequence comes from Chthoniobacter sp., assembly GCA_025351065.1. Taxonomy (GTDB): domain Bacteria; phylum Verrucomicrobiota; class Verrucomicrobiia; order Chthoniobacterales; family Chthoniobacteraceae; genus Chthoniobacter. The sequence goes on from JANXWQ010000166.1 coordinate 12,235, forward strand.
AGAGTTTCGTCGAGGCCGTGCGCCCGGCGGCGGACGGGAAATCCGCGGCGAAAGTCTATGAAATCCTGCGCACCGGCGGCTACGTGCCCACGCCCATCGTCGTCGGCGATTGGCTTTTCCTGTGGAAAGAAAACGGCCTCGTCACCTGCCTGCGCGCGGCCAGCAATGAGCAGCTCTGGAGCGAGCGCATCGAGGGTCCATTCTACGGCTCGCCCGTCGCCGTGAACGGCCGCCTCTACAATATGACCACCCGCGGCGATCTCATCGTCCTCGCGGCGGCGGAAAAATTCGCCCCACCCGGCCGCATCCCCCTCGGCGAAGGCTCCCACGCCACGCCCGCGGTCAGCGGCGGGCGCATGTATCTGCGCACCTTCACGCACCTCATCTCGGTGGGGAAATAGCGGGCACATATTTCGATCATGGGCAAACGGGCGCGGTGGATTTTCTTGGCAGTCGTGCTGCTCGGCGTTGTCGCCGTAAGTTGGGTGAAACTGCGCCGCGCGAGTGAGCCAATCGCTCGCTGGGCGCTGGCCGACGGAACTGAACTGCGATTGCAGTATGTAACCTACGGCACGGAACATCGCATCGCTGGTGTGGGTAAGATCGGAGTTTTGTCAGCCAGACTAGCCAATCAATGCCTACATACTCGGTTCCCTTACTATCAGGACGAATACCTTGTGAAAACCGACACGCCGTGTCCCGTACTGTGGTTCACAGCAGTCGATCCGCAGACGGGAAAACTAACGCAACCCAAA
>JANXWQ010000237.1 GCA_025351065.1 Chthoniobacter sp.
GCCGATCTCGCGGAAATCGGCGCGCACGAGAAGGTGCAGTTCACCGGCTTCTGCGATGCGGATACGGCGCGTTTCGGCGAGGCGGACAAGCGGTTTCCGGGCGTCGCGCACTTTCAGGACTACCGCGAAATGTTCGCGCAACTAGGCGACAAATTCGACGCCGTGCAGGTCAGCACACCCGACCACTGGCACGCGCGCATCGCCCTTGCCGCCATGCGCGCGGGGAAGCACGTCTATTGTCAGAAGCCGCTCGCGCACACCGTCTGGGAGGCGCGGCAGATGCGGCTCGCGGCGGAAAAGGCGCGGGTCATCACCCAGATGGGCAACCAGATCCACAGCGCGCGGGAATACCGCACGGCGGTGCAGTTGCTGCGCGCGGGAGTGATCGGGCGCATCGGCGCGGTGCATTCGTGGATCGGGAACAAAGGCAACCAATTCACCGGCCTCAAAGTGCGGCCCGCGGAGGACGAAAACACCGCGCCCCCAGCCACGCTGAATTGGGATCTCTGGCTCGGCCCCGCGCCCGTCCGGCCCTACGTAAAAGACACCTACGCGCCGTTCAAATGGCGCGACTGGCAGGACTTCGGCGGCGGCGGACTCGGCGACTTCGGCTGCCATATTCTCGATCCCGTTTTCACCGCGCTCGACCTCACCGCGCCGCTCAGCATCCGCGTGGAAAACACCGGCACGAACCCCGAGACGTGGGCCGAGGCCGAGACCGTGAGCTACGTTTTTCCCGGCACCACTTTCACCACCGACCAGACGCTGCCCGTGACGTGGTACGACGGCGGCCGCCAGCCCGACCTCGCGCTCGCGCAAATGCCCGCCGATAAATCGCTCCCCGGCGGCGGTTCCCTTTTTATCGGCGAAGGCGGCACGCTCGTTTTGCCGCACGTCGGTCTGCCTGCGCTCTACCCGGCGGACAAATTTGCCGACTTCAAAATCACCGAAACGCCGGGCGCGAACCATTACCACGCTTGGGTGGATGCCGTGCTCGCCGGCACGAAAACGACCGCTGGTTTCCACTACGCCGGCCCGCTCGCCGAAGCCGTACAGCTCGGCAACATCGCCACCCGCCGGCCTGGCCAGACGCTCGCATGGGACGCCGCCGCGCTGAAATTTTCCAACGCCCCCGAGGCCGACCAACTCCTCACCAAAGACTACCGCCGCGGTTACGAAGTGACGGCGGAATAGCTGGAGCGCTGCAGCTATGCGCCGAGGAAGCTGCCAGCTTCCCCCACAGCGGCGCGCTAGGCCAAGCGGCGGCGGAGCAGGTCGAGGGCGGTTTGCGCGGTCAGGTTTTTGAAAGTCTTGCGCTCGTGCTGGTAGCGGTGGCGCTCGACGGTCGTCGAGCCGAGTTTCGTGGCGAGGGCGATGAAGACGGTGCCGACGGGCTTGGCCGCGCTGCCGCCGCCGGGGCCGGCGATGCCGGTAGTGGCGAGGGCGTGATCGGTGCCGGCGGCGGCGCGCGCGCCTTCGGCCATCGCGGCGGCGACTTCGGCGCTGACCGCACCGTGCTCGCGAATGAGGGCGGCGGGGACGGCGAGGGCGCGGGTCTTCGCGTCGTTGGCGTAGGTCACGAAGCCTTGCATGAAAACGGCGGACGCGCCGGGCACGTTGGTCACGCGATGCGCGATGAGGCCGCCGGTGCAGGATTCCGCCACGGCCAGCGTCTCGCCGCGCGCGGTGAGCAGATCGACGACCACTTTCTCCAGCTCGCGTCCGTCGCGGGTGACAAGGTTTGCGCCGAGTTTTTCCACGACGATCGCCTCGGCCCGCGCCAGCTCCCCTGCCCCGCCGATTAAGCGCAGATCGACCTCGCCGGGCCGCGCGCAGTAGCCGACCTCCAGTCCGAGCGCCAGCAGCGGCTCGCCCACCAACTCCTCGACGCCGGACTCGCCCAGGCCGGCGATGCGAAAGGTGCTCAGCGCAAACGCCGGGCGCGGCGGCAGCACTTTTGCCAAAATCGGCAGCACGCTGTCGGTGAACATCGGCTTCAATTCGCGCGGCGGCCCCGGCAGCAGGAAAATGTGCGGCGACTTCTCGCGCCCGCTTTTTTCCATCGGCGGAAAGTACAAGCCGGGCGCGGTGCCGTGATGATTCCACAGCACCACGGCCTCGCGCGGGCGCTGCGCCTGGCGCTGGTTGCGCGGGCTTATCCGCATGGCCCGGCGGGCAAAGCGCGCCTCGATCGCATCCATGATTTCGCGGTCATGCACGAGTTCGAGGCCGAGCCATGCGCTGACGATCTCGCGCGTGAGGTCGTCCGTCGTCGGCCCGAGGCCGCCGGTGATGAGGACGATTTCCGCGCGCGCCGCGGCTTCGGCCAGCGCCTCGCAGATCACCTCGCCATCCGGCACCGTGACTTGCCGGGCGATGCGCAGGCCGAGCGGAAACAGCGCCTCGGCGAGAAACTGGAGGTGGGTGTTGAGGACGTTGCCGAGCAGCAGCTCGGTGCCGGTGTTGATGACTTCGACGCGCATAAGTTTCTCAACCGCGCTCCACCTGCACGTCGTGCAATTCACCCGGCTCGCACGCAATGGTCAGCGCGATGGGCCGGCAGCACACGGCACAGTCTTCGATGGTGTCGTAGCCGCCCTGCGAGGTATCCACCGTCGTCGGAAAATACTCGCCGCACCACGGGCACGGGATTTCCGTCTCGACGATGTAGCTCACAGCTTCAGCTTGAGCCGCGGCGCGTCGCTCCACAGATCTTCGAGGGCGTACACGGGCCGCTTTTCCTGGTGGAAAATGTGCACGATTACGTCGGAGTAATCCGCGATAACCCACTGGCTGGTGGGGTAGCCGTCGATGGCCATCGGCTTGATGCCGTGGTCGAGGATGAGCCGGTCATGCACCTCACCGGCGATCGCTTTCAAGTGCGGCTCGGAGGTGCCGGTGCAGATGACGAAATAATCCGTCAGCGTGGAGATGCCGCGCAGGTCGAGGGCGACAATGTCTTCGGCTTTTTTTTCCGCGGCGTAGTGCGCGCAGAGGCGGGCGAGTTGTTCAGATTCGATGGGGCGGCTCCTGGTAAAGTTGATGGTGGGCGATGAGCGCGCGGACGGGCTCGGGAGTGAGATAGCGAATGGAAGCCCCGCGCGCAACCCGCGCGCGCAGCTCCGTGGCCGAAATGTCGATGCGGCGCGGCACCGTGGGAAAGCCATGCGTTTCGTCCGCCGCGTCCGCGCCACGGCCAAAGACCACGAACTGCGCGAGGCGGCGCAGGTCGTCGATGCGCCGCCAGGTGTGGAGTTCGCGCAAGTTGTCCGCGCCGATGAGGTAGTGGAGCCGCGCGCCGGGGAATTCGGCGGCGATGCGCTCCACGGTGTCGATGCTGAAGCTCGGGCCAGGGCGCTGGAGTTCCGCGTCATCGAGGACAAAGCGCGGCTCATCAGCGAGCGCGGCGGCGAGCATGGCGCGGCGCAGCGCGGCGGGCGTGGGCGTGCGCGCGAGCTTGTGCGGCGAGTGCGCGGCGGGAATGAAGATCACCCGGTCGAGGGCGAGCTGCTCCAGCGCCTCGCGCGCGAGGATGAGGTGCCCGTGGTGGATCGGGTCGAAAGTGCCGCCGTAGAGCGCGAGGTTCATCTGCCGGGCAGGATGCGCGAGGAGCGCGCGCGGACGCCAGCGCGGAGATAAATCAGCGCGACCGGCCGATCATCCCCAGCTCCCGAAGCGTGCGGTAGTAGTCCTGGATGACCGCAGACTCCCTTTCCCCGGACGTCAGTTCGCCGAGCGGCTCTGCCCAGGCAAAAAGTTCGCGCGCATACCGGTCGCGGCGAAACTGCTGCTCGCGCCAGTTCACCTGCGCGAGCCGCGGACGCTCGATCCGCGCCAGCTCGCGCAAGCCCAGCCGCAGATCGTCGCGCACCTTGCCCGCCGGCAGCGTTTCCGCCGCGCGGAGCAACACCGGCCAGGCGTCGGCCCCGAGGGTCATTTGGTAGGCGATGTTGAGGCCGTGCGCCGGCTCACGCGCGACGTTGCAGCGGCAGACCCAGCCGGTCACGTCGAGAAACTGGAGGACGAAAAACAGCGCGAACACCGCCACCGCATTGCGCCAGATCAGGCGCGAGGCGGCGCGGCCCCGCCGCACATGGGCGCACAGGAAAATGAAACCCGCGGTGACGAGCAGGAGGAAGCAGGCGACGTACACGCGCCTGGCCGTCAGCTCCTCGGTATCGACGTAAAGTTTCAGCCGGAAAAACACCCCGGCGATGAGCACGAGATTTTGCGCGATCCACGCGAAGGCGAGCCCGCGCAAAGTCCCCGCCTGCGTCACCTCGGCGGACTGCTGGAAAAGCACCGTGAGCACCACGCCCGCGAGCACCGTGGCGGTGATGAGGCTGTTCACGCCTTCGTGCAGAAACTCCTTGCCATTCATCCCGTCCGGCACCGCCGTGTGCAGCCAGAGATAGGCCACGTCGATCGTATTGACCGCAAAGAAAAGCGCGTTCAGCGCGGCGAGGATCAGCACGCTTTGCCAGAACGCCACTCCCGCATCCGCGCGCCGCCACTCCGCCAGCGGCTGCGTCCAGCCGCGCGGCCCCGCGGACGCCGTGCGCGGGCGGATAAAAGTGAGCGCGAGCGTGGCGAGGAAGCCCCAGAACAGCAGGCGCGCGAACGAGAAATCGAAGCGCCCAAGCCACGCCTGCAAATGCGTGCCGATGCGCCCGAGATATTCCGCAAAAATGCCATTTCCCAAAGCAAAGATAACGGCGAACACCGCGAGCAGCACGACCGCCGGCAGGCCGATGCGCACCAGCCGCGCGAATTGCCCGACTCTTCCGGCGGTGCCAGCCTTCGCGAGCGGCTGCTCATTGAGCGCCCGCGTCAGCCACGCCCACCGGCCCGCCGCGCACAGCCACGCCACCACGGACTCCGACCACCGCGCCCAGCCCGCCGCCAGTTGCGCGTAGCACAGTTCGCCCATCAGAATCGCGAACAGGGCGGTGATGACCGCGACATTCGTGAACGACGCCTCCACCGCCATCTGCCCCGCCGACGCCAGCAGCATCGCCAATGGAACCAGTACCCGCACTTGCACCTCCGCACGCCCGTGCCGCAGCACCATCAGCACCGCGACCGCTGCGGTGAAAAGCGCGAGCGAAAGACCAGGCGTGAAACCCCAAAGCAGAAAGTCGCCCACGACGACCAGCACCCCGGCGGCCAGCAGCGTCGGCAGCAGCCGCTCGCCCTCGGCCAGCGCACGCGGTGGCGCGGAGAGCGGCGGTGGAAACGGACGGGGCGGGGCAGCAGGAGAGGGAGGATTCATCGCGGACGGGAACGGTTTCCCTACGACATCTGACCGGCCCGCCCGTTCATCCTTGGCCGGTAGCGTGCCGCCTTTTTTGCGCCGCGCGGCAGCCCTAAGAGGATGTACCGAAAGTCGGAAATGACCGCAGAGGCGCAGAGGTTTTTGCGAGGAACGCAGAGGGACTTGGGCTTCATTTCTCTGCACCCCCTCTGCGTCCTCTGCGCCTCTGCGGTAAAATGCCGGCTTGCTCAAAAGGGGAACCCCCCAGGGGGTGCTCACGAGAGGAGTCGAACCTCCACGGGTTTCCCCATACGGTCCTGAGCCGTACGCGTCTGCCATTCCGCCACGTGAGCTTTTTTATCCCGAGCCGGAGGGTTTCCGGTGAAAGGAGCGGCACTTTAGGCCGCAATGTGTAGAGCGCAATCCGAAATCGCTAGCTGATGCGCATGGGCATCAGCACGTAAAGAAACGGGCTCTGGATCTTGATCACGCCGGGGCTCATCTCGTCGATGAGGTCGAGGAAAATCTCGTCATTGGGCAGGGCGCGCAGGGGGGCTTGGAGGAATTCGGGGTTGAAGGCGATGGAGAAGTCGCGCCCTTTGTAGGCGACGGCGAGGGACTCGCGGGCTTCGCCGACGTCGGGCGTGTTTGCGGCGATCTCGATGTTGTTTTTGGTGAAGACGAGTTTGACGGAGTTCGATTTTTCGCTCGAGAGCAGGGAGACGCGATGGACGGCGTTGAGAAACATTTCGCGCTCCAGCGTGATGCGCTCTTTCGCTTCGCCGGGGATGACCTGGCGGTAGTTCGGGTAGTTGCCTTCGATGAGTTTCGAGACGAGCAAAGTGCCGCCGATTTCAAACGCGACCTGGTTTTCGCCGACGCTCATTTTGGCGTCGCCCTCGTCGCCGAGCAGCCGGCCCAGTTCGGTGACGCATTTCGTGGGGACGATGATCTCGACTTCCTGGCTGCGGGGAAATTCGACCTCCAGATCGACGAGGGCGAGGCGGCGTCCGTCGGTGGCGACCATGGTCAGCTTGTTTTCCTTGAAGGAGAAGAGGATGCCGTTGAGGACGTAGCGGGTTTCGTCGGTGGAGATGGCGTAGGCGGTCTTTTTAAGGGCGTCGCGCAGGGCCTGCTGGGGGATGGTGAAGGTTTTGGCGTCCTCGAATTTCGGCAGTGGGGGAAATTCTTCCTCGGGCAGGCCGAGGATTTTGAAGAAGCTTTGCCCGCAGCGGATGGAGGCAACGTTTTTGGAGTCGATTTCGATCTGGACTTCGGCGGCGGGCAGCTCGCGGACGATGTTGGCAAGCCGCCGGGCGGGCAATGTCGTCGCGCCGGGCTTGTCCACCTGCGCGTCGATGCCGCCGCTCACGCCAACATCGAGGTCGGTGGTGGTGAGATGCACTTTGCCGTCGGCGGCGCGGAGCAAAACGTTGGAAAGGATGGGGAGCGTGGTGCGGGTGCTGACGACGTTTTGCACGGTCTGCAGGCCTGCGAGGAGCTTCTCTTTGCTTACGCTGAATTTCATAGGGTTTGGAGTGGGTGTAGATGAAGGATTGCCCGCGGGGGCGCAATCATTTTCCCCCGCGCGGGAAAAATCGTGCGGGCGCGCGGTCAGCGCGTGAGCTGGTTGTCGAGGAAGGAGACGACGCTGCGGGTCTTATCGTCTTTGAGCATGCGGTCTTTGACGAGGCGGTGCGCGTGCAGGACGGTGCCGTGGTCGCGGCCGCCAAAGGCGTCGCCAATTTCGCTGAGGGAGGTTTTGGTCAGCTCGCGGGCGAGGTACATGGCGATCTGGCGGGGGAAGGCGATGTTCGCCGGGCGGCGTTTGCTGGTCATGTCGGCGAGGCGCACGTCGAAGTGCTCGGCGACGCGGATTTTGATCTGGTCGATGGTGATGGCGCGGCGGGCTTCCTCGTGGAGGATGTCGCGCAGGAGGTGCTCGATGCGCTCGGGCGTGGGGGCGAGGCCGTCGTTGAGCGAGACGTAGGAGGCGACGCGCATGAGGGCGCCTTCGAGCCGGCGGACGTTGGAGCGGATGCGCTCGGCGAGGAAGACGATGGTCTCGGGCGCGACTTTGATGCCCATGCCCTGCGCTTTTTTCCGCAGAATGGCCGTGCGTGTCTCCACATCCGGCGCCTGCAACTCGGCGGTCAGACCCCACTCGAAACGCGAGACGAGCCGCGTCTCGAGGTTGGCGATTTCGGCGGGGGGACGGTCGCTGGAGAGGACGATTTGCTTGTGACCGTCGAAGAGGGTGTTGAAGGTGTGGAAGAATTCCTCCTGGGTGCGGCCCTTGTCGGCGAGAAACTGGATGTCGTCGATGAGCAGCACGTCGGCCTGGCGGTAGCGTTTGCGAAATTTGACCAGTGAGTTGTTCTGGATGGCGTCAATGAACTCGTTCGTGAACGTCTCGCTGGTGATGTACACAACTTTCGTTTTCTTTTTCGCCGCGATGGCGTAGCCGATGGCGTGCATGAGGTGCGTTTTGCCCAGCCCCACGCCGCCGTAGATGAAAAGCGGGTTGTAGGTTTTCGCCGGCGCATCCGCCACGGCCTTGCACGCGGCCTGGGCAAACTGGTTGTTCGTCCCAACGACGAAAGCGTCGAATGTGTTGCGCGGATTCATCCCATTCGCCGGCGGGTCGGCGGGCTCGGTCACGGTTACGACCGGCTTCGGCGTCGGTGCGGCGGGCTCGGCGGGCGGCTGCTCGCTGGCGTCCGCGAGGACGAAGCGAATCACGCGCGTCTCCTGCAAAACGAGCAGCACCGCGGCGCGCAGGAGGCTGATGTAATTCGTCTCGATCCAGAGCTGGTAGATGTTGTTTGGCACGCGCAGCGTGAGCTGGGTGGCGTCGAGTTCCACAAGCGCGATGTCCTTGAACCAGCGGTTGTAAGTGTCACCGCTGACCTCGGCTTTAAGGGCCTTCGTGATGGCGGCCCAAATGGGTTTCAAATCGGCGTTTTTGAGGGGTTTATCCACAGTGATTGGCGGCGTTCCGGGGTTGAGAAAATACTGGCGTGAAAAAATGGCGCGCAGGCTTACCGCAGCGGCACGGACGAAAATCCGCCGTCGCCCCACGCGCCCGCGGCGCGTGCAAAGTGCTGACGAGCAGCCGTTTGCCCGAAGGGAGAATGTGGAACACAGATTTTATCGGAATCGCCAGCGCACGCCGCCGCCCGGCCCTGTGCGGAGACGGTGCTTAGTTCACTGGCGCGAAGTTTTTGGTTCTTATTCACAAGTTGTTCACAGCGGTTTGGGTTTCTTCCCGCCGCGTGGCTTGAGACTATTTTCCGCGCCGCCAACCGCCAAGAAAATTTCCGCTGCGCGACCGACATTTATTTTTAACCAAACCGCCTTTTTTGTTGACCAGCCCGCGGGCCTAGGCGGCACGGGCTTCGCCAGCCGATTGCGGATTATTACGCGTGCTTAAGCATCCCCTCGCGCATCGTTTCGATCTGCGCGGCGGACGTACGGAAGCACACCGCGACCATGAAGGTCACGACCGTGCCAAACGCGATGCGCCACGGAAATTCGATGACCGGCAGCCATGTCGGCGGCTCGTAGAGCTGGCCGCCAAACATCTTCGCGAGATCGTTGGGCAGATTGCTGAGCACGGCCACAGCGATGAAGCCCGCGAGCATCGCCAGCAGATTGCCCGTGCAGGAGCCGCGCGTTTTCGTGGTCATGCCGACGAGGAAAATGCCGAGCAGCGAGCCGTAGGTGTAGCCGAACGAACCGAGCACGATCGGGATGATGCGAATCTCGGGATGCGTGAGCTTCACCCACGCCGTGCCCACGCCGACCGCCGCCAGCACGACGGCGAAAACCGCGGTGCTCCAGCGCGCGGCCACCATCTGCTCACGCTGTGTGGCCGCGGGCCGGAAGAGGCCCATGTAAAAGTCGCGCGTAAAGCTGGTCGCGAGCGCGTTCAGCGCGGTGCTGAGCGAGCCCATCGCGGTCGCGAAAAGCCCGGCGGCCATGACGCCGCGGAGGCCGGTGGGGAGTTCGCGCAGGATGTAGTTCACGAAATAATCGCCCTCGGGCCGGCGCGCCTCATTGGCCGGCAAGTGGTAGTACACCCACAGCAGGACGCCGATGAAAGTGAAGCTCAGCGCCACCGGGATGTCCGCCAAGCCTGATAGAATCAGGCTTCGGCGGCTGCGGCGGATGTCCGGCGCGGTGAGCATCCGCTGCACCATGTCCTGATCCGTGCCGTGCGTGGCCATCGTCACGAAGACCGAGGCGAGGAACGCGGTGAAAACCGTGTACTCCGTTTCGAGCACTTTTTTCACGTTGCCCCAGAATCCCAGCGCCGCGCGCTTCTGCTGATTTTTCTCGATGCCGGTGTCCCAAAAATTCAGCGCCGTTTCGGCGATCTCCGCGGAATCTTTCGCGACCGTTTCTTGCGCCTGTTGGGTCGCTTCATCTGCCGTCAGTTGATTGCCAGGCCGCAGCAAAAGCCCTCGCGCCCGCGCCGCCACAACCTCCGCATCGACCGGCGCGGTGACCGCCATTTTTTTCACCACGTCCCATCCGCCGACCGCGTGCCAGAGCGTGAACATGGCGTAAAACATCGCGCCAAACATCAGGAAGACCTGCAGGAGATCGGTCCACACGACCGCCTTGATCCCGCCGAAAGTCGTATAGACCGCCGTGATCAAAACGAGGAAGCCGACCGCGCCGACGTA
>JANXWQ010000247.1 GCA_025351065.1 Chthoniobacter sp.
ACGCCGCTATCAGAAAGGGTGCGACAAGAAGCCAATAAGAGCCGGAATTGCGACGAACTATTTCGCCAGCACCTGCGAACATCAGAACAATAACCGCCGCTATCAATAGAGCCCATGACCTAGGCGTATAGAACCGCAGTCTCGATTCACCCGACTCGACTCGCTGAATTATCCACGTTCGATCTGCCATAGGAGCAATCAATACCGCTTAGCAAGCTATTACTCAGCGTAAGTTTCTTGCCGCACCTCAGAGACCAGCTTAACCCTGCTCCTCCGCCACCGCCTTCTTCCCCCGCGGCCATTCGCGGAGCTGCGTCCTGGCGGCTTCGATCTTCTCGGGGGGCTGGTTGCAGAAGGTCACCCCCATGAGCTGGCTGAGGATGTAGTGGCGGACTAGGAACTTCTTTTTTGCCCGGTCGCCCTCGATTTCAAAGCGCGTGGCGGGTTTCGAGAAGTCGCCGACGCAGTCGAAATGCAGATCAAAGACGGTGCTGCTGAAGTGCGGGAGGTAGTCGAACTTGATGCGCTTTTTCCCGCTCATATTCGCGCCGGCCACCTGCCCCTGTGCGACCGCGGCCGGCCAGTGCTCGACGCGGCGGACGCCGCCGAAAATCCGGTCGGGATACGAGGCGATGTCGCCGACGGCGAAGAGGCCTTTCTCGTCGGTCTCGAGGTATTCATTGACCGGCGTGCCGTGCGGGTAGGCGAGCGGCGTGCCGGCGACGAGCCCGAGATTCGGCTCCGCGCCGAGCGCGACGATGGCCAGCCCGGCGGAAAAACGGTCGCCGCTTTTGGTTGCGATGTTTTTCAAAACCGTGCGCCCCTCAAAGCCGCTGAGCGACTGGTTGAACATGAGCTTTACGCCATGCGCGGTGTAGTACTCCGCGAGCCACGCGCCCAGCTCCGGCCCGAGGTAGCGCGCCCAAAGCTGGGCGCCACGATGGATGATGCTGACCTTCGTTTTGGGCAGTTGCGAAAGCAGCGCCGCCGCTTCCAAGGCAATGCAGCCGCCGCCGATGATGGCGACTTCGTGCTCGAGATCGGCGACTTCGCGCAGCGCCTGCACGTCGCGCAGGGTGCGGAGGTAAAAGACGTTGCCAAGATTGCCGCCCGCGACCTGCGGACGCCGCGCGCGGCTGCCCATGGCCATGCAGGCTTTGCGAAACTCGATGGCCTGCCCGTTGGCGAGCACGGCGATGTGGCGTTCAAGATTGATCTGCGTGACCAGCGTGTCAGTGCGCAGCTCGATGTGGTTCCTGGCGAACCACGCGTCGTCATGCACGAGCACCTGCTCCGCGGAGCCGGCGCGTTTGCCGAGCAGCGATTTGAAAAGCTGCGGGCGGTGGTAGGGCGGCGCGGTCTCGTGGCCGGCCAGGAGGATGGTGCCTTTCTTGTCATGCTCGCGGATGCCCTCGCATACGCTGACTCCACCGATGCCGGCCCCGACGATAAGGTAATCTCGACGAATCATTTAACAGATGAATTACCGTGAAGCACCACGGCACCGCGAGGAAATTTCTTCATGGCCCGCGGAGAAGTTTGCGCTACACAAAGCGCCGCCCGCCGCATGATCTCGCTCACGATTGAAAACCTCACCAAGCGCTTCGGCGAAACCGTCGCGTTGCACGGGCTGAATCTGCGCATTGAGCCGGGTGAGATTTTCTTTTTGCTCGGCCCGAGCGGCTGCGGCAAGACGACGCTGCTACGGAGCATCGCGGGCTTTTACCAGCCGGAGAACGGGCGCATTCTTTTTGGCGACGAGGACGTGACGCGGGTGCCGCCGCATCTGCGCAACACGGGGATGATGTTTCAAAGCTACGCGCTCTGGCCGCACATGACGGTGGCGCAAAACGTGGCTTTCGGGCTAGAGGAGCGAAAGGTGCCGGCGCGCGAAACCGCCGAGCGCGTGGGGGCGGCGCTGGCGTCGGTGAAAATGGAGGCGCTCGGCGAGCGCAGGATTCATCAGCTTTCCGGCGGGCAGCAGCAGCGGGTGGCGCTGGCGCGGGCGCTGGTCATCCGCCCGCGCTGCCTGCTGCTGGATGAGCCGCTGTCGAATCTCGACGCGCGGCTGCGGTTGGAAATGCGGGCGGCCGGCACGCGCTCGGGCGAGCGCGTGTGGGGCTTCCCGACCCCGAAGGACTTCGACCAG
>JANXWQ010000249.1 GCA_025351065.1 Chthoniobacter sp.
TCGGCGCGCGCGGCGCGGAGCAGCTCTGGGTGCAGGTGAACGAGGCGCTCACGAGGGCGGGCGGCGCGAGTTTCCACGATGCGCTCGCGCCGCTGAAAGTGCCCGCGAAAGCCGCGAAGGCGTGGCAGCAGCTCGCGCACACGCTGGAGGAAATTGCGCCCGCCGGAGTGCCGCATCCTCCGGCGGAAATGATCCACAGCGTCATCGAGGCGATCTACGACGAGTATGCGGAGGCGCAGTTTGCCAACTACGAAGCGCGCCGCGAAGACCTCAACACGCTCGCCAATTTCGCCAAGCAGTACACGAGCGCCGGCGACTTCCTCGACCAGCTCGCGCTGCTCACCAACCTCGATCACGAGGCCACTGCGTCGCAGGACGAAACCGAAATGGTCACGCTCTCCAGCGTCCACCAGGCGAAGGGTCTGGAGTGGAAGGCTGTCTTCGTCATCTGGATGACCGACGGCATGTTTCCTTCATCGCGCAGCTTGGAAAATGAAGACGCCATCGAGGAAGAGCGCCGCCTTTTCTACGTCGCGGTGACCCGCGCGAAGGATGAGCTTTACCTCACCTATCCCCACATGCGCCTGAACGCCGGCTATGGCGAAATGATGCAGCGCCCCAGCCGCTTCCTCGGCGAACTGCCGAAGGCGCTGCTGGAGGAATGGCAGATTAGCGGCGGGTTTTAGCGCGCCTCGCGCGGCTGCAGGGAAGCTGGCCGCTTCCCCTGCAGCGTGCGGGCTCGGCGGTCAGACCGGGGTGTTTTTTTTGGTCAGCTCCTTGATTTCCGCGAGGTGGTGGCCGCTGCCTTCGCGGATTACGGACCAGTAGGCGGCGGCACCGCGATGTTTCTGATTGACCAGCCGGGTGACGGTGCCGTCACGCGTCAGGAGGTCGGAGAAAATTTTCAGGCCGCACCGAAGATTGATCAATGGGTTCTCCAAGTCTTTGCCGGCCTTGTTAAGATGCTCGAGGTGGTAGGGTGTTTCATCCTCATAGCTGAGTTGCAGGAGGCCGATGGAATCCACGCCGAGCGGCGGCGGCTCATGGAAGATGTTATGCGGATCCCAGCCGGACTCGAACTTGGCGACGGCGATGATTAGCTCGGCCCAGAACTTAACCTGAGTAACAGGCGTCAGGCGGTCATAGCCGGCGATGAAGCCCTCGGGGTTGCCCGCGTCGAGCCGGGGCTTGTATTGTTTGACCGAGTCAATGAGTTGCTTGGACCAAGTGGCGCGCTCGGGATGATTGGCTTCCCAGCTTAGGTTGCCGGTAACTTCGGCCTTGCGCACCGCGCCCACGGGGACGCGCTGGCTGCTGACGAAAACCTCATCGCTGAGAAACAGCACGTCGAAGCCCTGGGCCTGCTTTTGCTGGGCGACGGTGTCGAGCCCCTGGGCGGTAGGGGTGGTGAAAAGCTCCAGCGGATTCGCCAGCACAATGTCGCGGTCGTCCACGTCCACGGTATTGAACTCGGTGTTATCCGTGGTGTTCTTAGTCGCGGCCAGGCCTTTGACGAGAAACCGGCCTTCTTCGAGGAAGCGCAGTTCGACTTCGAGTTCGGGCAGGGTCAGGTTCTTGTCGATGCTCAGTGACGTGCTCATAGTATGGAGAAATGCGGGTTGGGTTAGTGAGGCTTGGGCGCGGCGGTCGGAGTGCTGGTGGTTTCGGCAGGCTTTTGGTGGCCTGGCAGGCCGGTGTTACCGGTCTTGGTCGCTGGACTTTCGGGTTGGCTGCCAACGACCTCGGCGGCTTCCGCGGCATCGAAGGCATCCTGCCAGCCTTGCAGGTCAGTCTTGGTGCGGATGGCATCGACCTGGGCGGCGAGGGTATCAATCGGACTGGCGCCGGCGGCCACCGCCGGCCGGTGCTGGGCGAGGATGAAACGCGCGCGCTTTTGCCCGCCCTGCTGGCGTAACTCCACGACTTGGTCATTAAGACTCCTGCGTCCGGTGCGCACCTCGGCGGCGACACCTTGCGCGCTGGGTGCGCGCGGCGGCGTCCGGTCGGCAGTTAGCGGTTTGAGATGGATCGGCAGGGCATCGCGGGAGCGGCTGATGTTATTCACCGGGGTGGTGCCGGGGCGCTGCGGCATCGCTCCCTCGGGCCGGAGGGTTTCATTGGCCTGAATCATGTCCTCGGGCGTGGGCAGATGACCGTTCAGGACTTGGTTCACCATGTCGGCATTGGCTTGCACGATGTTCGCCAGGGTCCAGCCATTCGGGGTAAGATCGGTCTCGGAGACATGGTTCAGATTCATGGCCACGAAGTCCTTGATCCCCGCATGGATGCGCAGGGCGGCATCGGCGTAGGCATTGGTGCGGCCTTTGGCATCAAAGATGTGCTGGAGTTGGACGAGGCCCGCGCCGGCCATGCCGAGGCCGGTCACGGTCGAGGCGCTGTAAGCCAGCGTGCCCGCCGCGGCGGTGAATCCGGAGAGGCCGGCCAGCGCGGCGTTGGAGCCTTCTCGGCTGTAGCGCGCGCCGGTGGCCCGCGCGCGGAATTCGGACTCGACGAAGTTGGCGTAATTCAGTGCGAGGGCATCGGAGTAGCGCGGCGCGGCGGTGGGGTTCACTGGGCCGGCCGGGCTGCCGCCGCGCTGGGTGTAGGTGGTAAAGGTGGCGGGGTCGGAACTGCAGCCGGCCAGACCGAGGGCGGCGCTGAGCGCGATGGGGCGGAGGAATCGGTTCATGTGGGTTGGGGTGGTGAAAGTTCAGGCCGCATCATTCATTTTGCGCGAGCCGAAGCGAGCGCCATTCCGGCTTCAGGGAGCGGGCTGCGCTGGGTCAGCGCTGCGGCGGTGGCGAATCACCTTTCCTTTTCACCGTCCCGATGCTGCCCGGCGGATGGAGGGATGAAAACCGGGGATTTTCCGCAATCTGCATAGGGAAAGTGGCGCAAAATGAATGGGGAAATCCCACTGCCGCGCGACGGGAATTGCCGAAAAACGCGCTTGCTACGCGGGCCTTGATTATTGGACAACCACGCCAACGCGGTTGCCTGATTCTTTTTTCCGGCGGTCGGAAAGCAGGGCGAAGCAGCCGCGGGTGCCCAAACAAAAACCCAAAAAAATTCCCAAGCAGGAGGAAGGCTTATGAAGACGAATGTTGTTTTGGTGGAAGACCACCGTTCCGTGCGGCAGATGCTGGCGCTGGTTCTGGAGCGCGAAGGCGGCTACGCGCTGGTGGGCGAGGCCGGCACGGGTTATGAGGCATTGAAAGTGTGCGCGCGGGAACGGCCGCGGCTGGTCATCCTCGATCTCGCGCTGCCGGAGCTGAACGGGCTGGAGGTGCTGCGCCGGCTGCGCGCGGAGGCGCGGGAGACGCGGGTGCTGATTTACAGCGGGGTGGAAAACCGCGAGGTGCTGCTCGAGGCGCTGCGCGAGCGGCCGCACGGTTTTGTCCACAAGCGCGATGAGCTGTCGGTGCTGCGCGAGGCGCTGCGCGCGGTGACAGCGGGGGCGTCGTTTCTCACGCCCTTTGCCACCGAGCTGGTGGATGCCGCGCGCAGCCCGGAGACCCCGCGGACGCCGCTGAGCGAGCGCGAGCGCGCGGTGCTGCAAATGGTGGCCGAAGGCATGAGCAGCAAGGCAATGGGCGACCGCCTCGGCATCGCGTCGAAGACCGTGGATCACTACCGCTCGGCGCTGATGGTGAAGCTGGACCTCCACGACATCGCGCGGCTCACGCGCTACGCCGTGCAGCATGGCATGGTGCCGGGCGAGGCGTAGGCGTGGCGGGTGGAAAGTTGACGGCTTGATGCGCGGCGCTTGCACTTTCACTTGCCCGGCGCGGCGCGGGCTGTTTGAAACTCGCGCGCTGCATGGACATCACACCTGACCAACCGCTCGCCGGCCTGCTGGCTCCACTTTTCGCGCTGCGCGGAAAAAACGACTTTGGCATCGGCGACCTCAGCGCGCTGCGCGAACTGGTGGACTGGGCGGCGGAGCAGGGCTTCGCGATGGTGCAACTGCTGCCGGTCAACGAAACCGGCAACGACAACTCGCCCTACAACGCGATTTCGTCCGTGGCGCTGGAACCGCTGACCATCGAAATCACGCCGGCGGCGCTGCCGGATCTGAGCGCGGAGGACATCGCGGCGGCGGCCCACGGCATCGACCTCGCCGTGCTGAACGCCGGGCCAGTGGCTTATGGACTGGCGAAAGGGCTGCGCGAAAATATGCTGGCGCGGGCGTTTGAAAATTTCCTCGCGCGGACCTGGCGCAGCCACGGCGTACGGCTGCGGCGCTACCGGAAATTTTGCAGCGCTGAGGCCGCGTGGCTGGAGGACTACGTGCTCTTTCGCGTGCTCATGGACGAAAACGGCGGCAGCGAGCGCTGGGATTCCTGGCCCGCCGAGCAGCAGAGCGCCGGGACCGCGCGCCGCTGGCTCGCCGCGCAGACTCCCGCGCGGCAGCGCGCGATCAAGCGCGCGATGCGCTTTCGCCGGTACGTGCAATGGCTCGTGTGGGAGCAGTGGGCCGCGGTGAAAAAATACGCCGAGGCGCGCGGCGTCGCGCTCATGGGCGACATCCCGTTTGGCGTCAGCTACTACAGCGCCGACGTGTGGGCGGAGCCGGAGATTTTCGATCACACCTGGTGCGGCGGCTGTCCGCCCGAGCGCGTTTTTGAAACCGATCCCTTCACCTACAAATGGGGGCAGAACTGGGGCATCCCGCTCTACCGCTGGGCGGCTTTGCGGGAGCGCGATTTCGACTGGTGGCGGCAGCGCGTGCGCAAAGTGCGCGGCTGTTTCCACCTTTTCCGCATCGACCACATCCTCGGTTTTTTCCGCATCTACGGCTTCCCCTGGCGGCCGCAGCTCAACGCCGATTTTCTCCCCCTCACCGAGGAGGAGGCCCGCGCCCGCACCGGCGGCGAGCTGCCGCATTTCCAGCCGTATGAGGACGACACCGATGCGCACAAGGCCGCGAACTGCGCGCAGGGTGAGGAGGTATTGCGCGCGCTGATGGAGGAATGCGGCGCGTTCCGGCTCATCGGCGAAGACCTCGGCGTGGTGCCCGACTACGTGCGCCCGTGCCTCACGCGCCTCGGCATCGCGGGTTTCAAAATCCCGTACTGGGAGACCGAGCCCGACGGCGCGCTGACGCCTGGCGCAACCTACCAGCGGCTCTCAGCCACGACTTACGCCACGCACGATTTCGAGCCGCTCCGCGCGACGTGGGAAAGCTGGATGGCGAAAATCGAAGCCGCCGAAACCGGCGGCCCCGAAACCCACGCCGCGCGCGACACCGCGTGGCGCGACGTGCGCCGGCTGGCCGCGTGGGCGGGCTTCGAGGTGCCGCAAATCACGCCCTACACGGACGACGTGCATGAGCGGCTCCTGCACGCGCTTTTCGCCAGCAACGCGTGGCTGGGCATCTACATGATTACCGATCTTTTCGCGTCCTCGCAGCGCTTCAACGTGCCCGGCGCGATCAGCGAATCCAACTGGAGCCAGCGCCTGAACACACCCATCCACGCCTGGCGCGACGACGCGGAGCTGGCGGAAAAAATGGCCCGCATCCGCGAGGTCATTCGCGCCACGGGCCGCACGCGCGCGTGAGGAAAAAGATGCAGCCCGCGAAAAGTGCGGGCATGCTTTGCGCGTGAATGATTCCGAAAAAACGCCCGCCGAGCCCGGCCTCGAAGTGCGCAGCTACTTTGTCCGCGGGCGCAATGCGCTGCTTACCCGCGCGGACTTTGGCGAGCTCTACGTGGACTACTACCTGCACCAGGGCCAGCTCGGCGCGCAGCACGAGCCGCGCGATGACGAGCTGCTGAAGCAGGCGCTCGCCGCCGTCACGCTGCACGCGGCGGCGCGTCCGTGGAGCGAGTCGGTGGCGTGGACGATCCACCTCCAGAAGCCGCTGCTGAATCTTTTCGTTGCCGGCGACAACCGGCTCGGCACCGTCGTCGGCCAGCTTTTCACCGACGAGGTGAAAGACGTGGGCCAGCAGCTTTTCGTCGCCGACGTGGTGCGCGAACGCGCGGACACGCGGCGCAGCGCGGTCGAATTCACGGGCGCGGATATTTTCCGCGCCGTCGAGCAGTACTATGCGCAAAGCGAGCAGCGGCCCGCGCGCTTTTTCCAATACGCGGAGGAGGATTTCGTCTTTCTTTCCGCGCAGCCGCAGTGCGATCTCGCGTGGCTCGAAGGGCTCGACGACGCGGCCATGCTCACGCTCGACCACACCGAGGAGCTGAGCCTTTTGGAAACGCGCCGCTACCGCTGGGAGTGCGGCTGCACGCAGGCGCGGATGTTCGCCGTGCTCGCGCAGATCATGCGCGCGGACCCGGACGGGCTCTTCGGCGAGGAGCCCGTGGTGCGCATGAGCTGCCCGCGCTGCGGCGCGCGCCACACCATCACGCGCGAGGCGCTGGAGGCGTACGTGGGGAGTGAAAGTGGAAAGTGAAGATGACGATTACGCGCGGCGCTTTGGCGGCATCGCGCGGCTGTATGGAAAGGCCGCGCTGCCGCGGCTGCGCGCGGCGCAGGTCTGCGTGATCGGCGTCGGCGGCGTGGGCTCGTGGACGGTCGAGGCGCTGGCGCGCTCGGGCGTGGGCGCGCTCACCATGATCGACTTCGATGACGTGTGCGTGACGAATGTGAACCGCCAGCTCCCCGCGCTCGACGGGCAGGTCGGGCGCGCGAAAACGGAGGTGCTGGCCGAGCGCGTGCAGCTCATCAATCCGGCGTGTGCGGTGACTTCGGTGATGGAATTTTTCACCGCCGCCAGCGCCGCGCGACTGCTCGAAACGCGCTACGATTTCGTGGTCGATGCGACGGACAAGCTGGCCAACAAATGCGTGATCATCACCGGCTGCCGCGAGCGCGGCATCCCCGTAATGACGATGGGCGGCGCGGGCGGCAAGCGCGACGGCACCGCCGTCCGCGTGGCCGATCTCGCGCAGACCGAGCAGGACGAACTGCTCCGCCAGGTGCGCCGCAAACTGCGCCGCGAATGCGGCTTCTCGCGCGACGTGCGCGCGGAGTTTGGCGTGCCGTGCGTGTACTCGCCGGAGCAGCCGTTCTATCCCTGGTCGAGCGGCGAATGTGCCCGCGAGCCCGAGCCTGGCGGCAGCCTCACGCTCGATTGCGCGACCGGCTTTGGCACCGCGACTTTTGTGACCGGCGCGTTCGGCTTCGCCGCCGCTGGCGAAGTCGTGCGCCGCCTCGCGCTCGGCAAGTAGCTCGGGCTTCAGCCCGAACACCCGCGCGCGTTTCGACTGAAGTCGAAGCTACTTTCCAAACAGCCGCGCAAAATTCTCTGCAACCTGCGTCGTGAGTTCCTCGGCCGGCAGGCCGCGCAACTCCGCGAGCGTGACGTAGGCGAGGGCGATGTTGGCCGGATGATTGAGCGGCTGCGCGTTGGCGTCGTTCAACGGGTACGAGTTGCGCCCGTCGGGCGGACGCAAATCCGGCGCATCGGTTTCGACGAGCAACCGTTCCAGTGGGAGGTGCTGAAACACCGCGCGCTGCGCCGCTTTGCGCTCGTGCAGAAAGTACGCGTTGAACGAAAAGTATGCGCCGCGCGCCACGAACCCGCGCACCATTTCCCCCGGCCCGCCGTAGGCATGCAGCAAAAAGCCGCGCGCAGGCACCGGCCCGGTGCGGATCAAGTCCCAGAGCGGCCCCCAGGCCCGCAGGCAATGAATGGTTGCAGGCAAATCGCGCTCCACGGCGAGCGCCATTTGCGCGGTGAAAACTTCGCGCTGCACCTCGGGGTCGTGACCGTCAATCCAGCGGTCGAGCCCGATTTCGCCGATGACCGCGCCCGGCTGTGCGTCCAGCATTTCGCGCAGCCGCGCCAGCCACTCCGCCGACCGCCCGGCGACGTGCCACGGATGCAGACCGAAGGACGGGATGACGAATGACTGCGCGCGCGCCAGCGCCGCGACCGCCGGCCAGTCGTTCTCGCGCGTGCCATTCACCACCGCGCGCGTGATACCGAGCCGCGCGAGTTCGGCGAAAATGGCGGGCCGGTGCGGGACGAGCCGCGCGTCGTGCAGATGGTTGTGCGCGTCGATCATTGCGCGGCGGCAAATTCGCGGATGGCGCGGCGGATGTTCGCGAGCCCGTGCAGCCGGGTAGGGGAGAGCTGGCGGTCGAGGCCGAGCGCGGCGAGCAGACCCGGCTCCCACGCGAGAACCGCCGCGGGCGTTTCGCCGTCGTAAAGTTCCGCCACCAGCGCGGCGAGCCCTTTGACCAAGGACGACGCCGCCGCGAGGCGAAAGTGACAGCGCCCGTTTTCCATTGAGCCCGCGAGCCACACCGCCGACACGCAGCCCGCCACCCGCCGCTCCTCCGTCCGCTCCGCCGCTACGACCTCCGGCCACCGCTGCCCCCGCGCGACGATGGCCGCGAGCCGCTCGTGCGCGTCGTCAATGATGGCAAAGCGGGCGATAAGCTGGCGCTGTTTTTCCGCGAGAGGCATGGCCTGCTATAGCGCGGCCGGGCGGCCCGCGCTTTTGGAAAAAAATCCGCAACCCGCGGCTGAGCCGGTCAACGCGGAGCCGGGGTCGCGCCGAGTGGCTTGGGGTGCACCCTGTGGTGGTGAGGCGACGGGCCGCTGCGGGGGCGTGATGCGGACGGATGGGCGCTCCGCCATTCCCAGATGAGCGCGACGAGGCTGATGATGATGGCGATGACCACGGCAATTGGCATCTTGGCGGCTTCGTGGCGGCGGGGGTTGGGCTTCATTTTTTTTTGACCTGAATGTCCGTCAAATGCGCGCGCCTCAGGCCGGCCGGTGCGGGGGCAGCGGAGACCACGATTTTGGGTGCTCGCGATCCACCCTTTTAATGCTCGCTGCCGTTTTTGGCAGTCTCGCCTTCCACGACGGCGGTCGAGCTGTCCGCGCGGGCGGGCAGGGCGGCGGCTCCTCCTCCGCCGAAAAGCCGGGCGAAGATGCGCTTCGGCGCGCTGGTGCCGGCTTCCTCGCTGGCGAGTTCGTGGTGGGCTTCGGTCTTCGCGGTTTCCCACGCGGGGGCAAAGCCGGGGACGGTGAGCAGCATGCGCTTTTCGGCGCGGGCGAAGACTTCGAGATCGCGCTGCACTTTGCGGTCGGGGAGTTCGTTGAGGGCGTTGACTTTCACGCGCAGGGTTTCGTTTTCTTTGCGCAGCGTCTCCACGTCGCCTTTCATTTTCTTCATGGTCTCGGCCTCGATTTCGAGCTTGTCGCTGAGGTGCCGACGAAAGCGGGCAAGCTCACCTTTGAGCCGCAGGTAATTGTAGATTGAGATGACGAGGAAGACGCATCCGAGGTAAAAGCCGAGGGCGAAGGGGCTGAGGAAGAGTTCTTTATTCACGGGTGTTTGGAGTTAGACGACGACTTGGAGGTCGGGTGCCGCGGAGCCGCTGTCGTAGCGGGTGACCTCGTTTTTTTCATTCAAAACGACGACGCGCGGCTTGTGCCCGGCGGCCTCATCCGGCGTGTAGCTGCCGAAATTCATGATCGTGAGGCGGTCGCCGATTTTACCGAGGTGGGCGGTCGCGCCGTTGAGCTGGATCTGGCCGGCCCCGGCCTCGCCGTAGATGACGTAGGTCTCGAAGCGCTCGCCGTTGCCCATGTTGCCGACGAGGATTTTCTCGTACGGCAGGAGTCCCACGCGCTCGGCGAGATCGCGGGAAATGGTGAGGCTGCCTTCGTAGTGCAGGCTCGCGCCGGTGACGGTGGCGCGGTGGACTTTCGATTTGAGCAGGGTCAGTTGCATGACGGCGGGCACGTTGCGGGAAAATGGCGGAATTGCAAGAACGCGCCGCGTTACGCACCGCTGCGCACCTGATAGGTGCGGCCTTTCCAGCTCACGCCGCCGCCCGCGGAGCGCCGCCAGCTATTGAGCCCGATGCCGAGGGCGAGCGCCTGTCCGACGGGATGCAGGACGCAGCTCAGCCACGAGGTGCGGAAGCGCACGGTGAGCAGGACGCGGATCAAATAGATGACCCCGATTTGTGCGAAGACCAGCGGGCGCGGTGTGCCAAACGCGAAGACGAACGGCAGCAGAAAACCGCACGTCAGCCACGCGCCCATCGCGAGGAATCCGGCGAGCGAATCCTCAAACCCGGCGCGGATGTTTTTGGTGAAGCCCGCCCACGTTTCGCCAAACGAGCGGTACATGCGGACGGTGGAAAAGCGCAGCGACTCGCAGTTGAGGAGCCGCAGGCCTTCGCCCATCCGCGAGGCGACGGCCCGGCCGAGCGCCAAATCCTCTACGACATGCGCGCGCTCCGCCGCGTGTCCGCCGACGCGCTCGTAGGCCGCGCGGGTGAAGAACATGAACTGCCCGTTTGCCACGCCAAACGCGCGCCGCACCGAGGCGGGCAGGCGTGCCGCGAGGTGCGGGTGCTTTTGAAAAAAGAGCAGCAGCCAGTGCGGATACGTGGTCATGCCGACGAGCAGGATCATGGGAATGATGAGCTGCTCGCCCCATGTCACCGTCACCAGCCGCGGCCACGCGGAGAGGAGGTCGGCGCGGTTTTTTTGTGCGAAAGCGAGGGCGGCTGAGACGGTGCCAGGCGCGTGCTCGGTGTCGGCGTCGGCGAAGAAAAGAAAGTCACCGGTCGCCTGCTGCGCGAGCTGGTGGCAGGCCCAGCCTTTGCCCGTCCAGCCGGGCGGCAGTGGGGTGCCCGTGAGCATGCGCGGCACGGCGGCGAGCTGTAGGGGAAGCGGCCCGCTTCCCGCGGCGGGGCGGGGGAGGCTGGCAGCTTCCCCTACCGCTGCCTCGG